>NZ_JADYUD010000018.1 GCF_021531595.1 Fusobacterium perfoetens | reverse complement strand
AATTAATTTTGCTATACAGAATATTAACGCTACAGTAAGTACAACTAATAAAATATTCATAAACCCCTCCTGGAAAAAATTTGTTTTGCTATCCTGCTGTCTGACAATCATATGATTTAACTAATTATATATTATTACTTTTTATTTGTCAATATTTTTTATTTTAGCTATTTTAGTACTATTTTAAAACTTAAAAATAGTATTACAGAACATATTTTTATATAATTTTTCCCTATTTTGTTGATTTCTAAATAATAAAAAAAGGCAATTATCGCCCACAGGAAAAGTGAACGCTTCTTGCCCATTTCTATTAAAATATTTATATTCTCCAAGTTAAAAATTTCTTTTCAATTTTTTCTGCAATTATATATAAAAGTAACCCTATAATACTTAAAACAAAAATTGAACTTAGTACTAATTTAATATCATAAGTTTCATTACCTAAAATTAATAAATATCCTAGTCCTGCTTTTGCTCCTATCATTTCTCCTATAACAGCTCCTGTTATAGCCTGAGTAACAGCTACCTTTATTCCAGAAAGAATAGCTTCTAAAGAGTATGGCAATTCTATATGATAAAATTTTTGAAAAGAAGTACTATTTAAAATCTTCATAAGGTTATACATATTTTTATCAATACTTCTAATTGCAACTATTTCATTAACCATCACTGGAAATAAAACTACTAATATAACTAATGCTATCTTAGATTCTAGACCTAAACCAAACCATAAAATAAATAATGGTGCTAAAGAAATCTTAGGTGCTGTTTGAATTATTAGAACAAATGGCATTATTAATTTTTCAATATATCTAGATTTAGCCACTATATATCCTACCACAAGCCCACTGAATATTCCTATTATAACACCAATAAATACTTCTTTTAAAGTAATATAAATATGATAAAGCATATCTCCTTTAAATAGTAAATCTATTATAGTTGATAAAAGATCTTCTGGCTGAGGCAATAAATAGCTTGGCACATTAAAAAATGCTATATAAACTTTCCAAAGTATTATAATTATTGGAAAAAATAAAAGTGGTAGTAAAACTTTTCTTCTTTCTTTTGACATTTTTTTCTCCTACATTATTTTATATTTCCAATTAAATCTTTGGCATTTACTTCTTTTTCTATTACTCCATACTCTTTTAAAACTTTAATTGAATTATCCCATTTGTCTAAATCTGAATATCCTAGACCATTCTTTTTAGTATTTTCACTCTGCCATAAATATGGAATAAATACTTCATTTAATATAGTTGTAACAATTTCTTCTCTTCCTTTAAAGCTTGGTGCATATTTTTCAACAGACATTTCAACAGCTTCTTTTGCATTTCCATCAACGATATATTGAATACCTTTATTTAAACCGGCATTAAATTTATTAACTATATCTTTATTTTCAGCTAAATATTTATCTCCTACTATAAGTACATTTCCATGTGAAGGAAGGAATTCATCAGAACGAATCTCAGCTACATCTACACCTTGATTTTTTAATTCAATAGTTCTAAGCATAGAGAACATTATTGCATCTACTTGTCCACTCACTAAAGCATTTACAATAGCTCCTGTTCCTATTATTTCAACTTTTACATCTTGTATTGTCATTCCTGCTTTTTCTAACATAACTTGTAATTGAATATAATTAGGACTACCAAAACTAGTTACTCCTATCTTTTTCCCTTTTAAATCTTTTGGCTCTTTTATTCCTGAAGATTTTTGAAAAATAAGTGCTCCTAATCCATTTTGATAAGTTGTATTTATAACTTTAACTGGTATTCCTTGTGACTTAGCAAGAATTACAGAATCTGCATTAGGAAATCCAAATTGTACATTTCCTGTAGCTACATTTTTTACAATTTCTGCTGCAGCTGCATAATAAAATTCAACATCTAAACCTTGTTCTTTAAAATATCCTTTTTCTTTAGCTATATAAAGTGGAGCATAATATGGAACTGCTGCTCCATCAATTTGAATTGATACTTTTTGAATTTCATCTTTTTTAACAGAAGTATTCTCTTTTTTCTCTCCACAACCACTAAATAAACCTAAGATCATTACTGAAAACATTACCATAAAAAATTTTTTCATTTTCTCTTCTCCCTTTCTCTTATTTTGTTTTACTATATAATATTTTTGCTGCTTCTAAAGCTGTTTTACACATATTTAATTGTGGATCTCCATATTCCACCAACCATTCATTTGTTATTCTATTACAATGAACTACACATATACTTGCTGCTTTTACTCCGTATATTGAAGAAAGAGTAAATATTGTTTCTGCTTCCATTTCAAGATTCATTACATTTAATCTAATCAACTCTTCATATAAATCTTGATAATGTTTATCTTCTTTTGAAAGAGGATTTCTTCCTTGCCCTCTATAAAATGAACCTATTGAAGCTCCTATTCCTAAATGACATTTTATACCTTGCTTTTCACTTGCTTCTTTAAGGCACATTACTAAATCAAAATCTGCTACTGCTGGATATTCTGGCATAGCATAAAATCTAGAACTTCCACCCATTCTTACAGAAGCTGTATTAATAATAAATTCGCCACATTTTATATCTTCCTTTATAGCTCCACAGCCACCTATTCTAATAAGATATTTTGCTCCTAGCTCAATTAATTCTGTTACTGCTATTTCTGTTGAAGGACCTCCTATTCCAGTAGAACATATTGTTATAGGTACTCCATTATATTTTCCAGTTCCAACTTTAAATTCTCTATTAAAAGAAACTATTTCATAATCTTCTAATAATTCTTTGAACATTTCAACTCTTGCATGATCCCCTGGTAAAAAAACAATTTCTGAAATTTTATCTGCTTTACATCTTAAATGGGCTGTTCCCTCTTCATAAACAGGTTTATCTGCTTTTATATACATTCTTACTCCTTTTCTACTCTTTGTGACTCATGCCAATAAAGAATTCTCTTTTCTAAAATATTTACAACTTCATAATAAAATATTCCAACTATAATCGTAAAGAATATTCCAGCAATTAATAAAGTCGTATCAAAAGTAGAAGAAGCAAATATTAAGACATAACCTAATCCTACTTTTCCAGATATCCATTCAGCAACTATAGCTCCAATAATTGCTTGAACCATTCCTATTTTTAGTCCAGAAAAAATCATCGGCATTGAATGAGGAAGCTCTATTTTAAAAAGAACTTGTAATTTACTACCATTTAATATTTTCATTAAATTTCTCATATCTTTTGGTACTGAATTTATTCCAACCATTGTAGCAACCATAACAGGGAAAAATACCATTGATACAATTAAAACTAGCTTAGATGTAAGCCCTAGTCCAAACCAGATAACAAATAATGGTACTAAAGCAATCTTAGGTGCTGTCTGAAAAAATATTAAATATGGCATTAACATATCTTTTAAAATCTCACATTTCTCTATAATATATCCAAAGAATACTCCTAGGAATACACCTATAAAATATCCCACAAAAATTATAATTGAAGTAGCAAAAAAATGCTCCCATATTTGCCCTTCTACAATAATTTCAAATAATTTTTTTAAAACTTTTATTGGAGAAGGCACTATATATTCAGCCACACCACTAACTTTAACATATATTCCCCAAATTATTAGAAATACAGCAATAGAGATAAAATATTCAGAAAATCCTTCAAATAATTTTTTGATTTTCTTTTTCATAATTATTCTAACACCTCTCTTAAATATTTAGTATATTCTACAAATTTAGGGTTATTTCTTATTTCAACTGTTCTAGGATATTCTAAATCAATATCTAATACTTCTTTTATTCTTCCTGGTCTAGGTGACATTACTATTACCTTGCTTGATAAGAATACTGCTTCATCTATACTATGAGTTACAAATAATATTGTTTTCTTTGTTTGTTCCCATATTTTTAATAATTCTATATTTAATGAATCTCTAGTTAAAGCATCTAATGCTCCAAAAGGTTCGTCCATTAATAAAAGCTTAGGATCATAAGAAAGAGATCTTACTATTGAAACTCTTTGTCTCATTCCTCCTGAAAGTTCTCTTGGAAGAGAGTTTTTAAAATCTGATAATCCTGCCATAGCTAATAATTTTTCTAATTTTTCAAGATTTTCCTTTGTCTTTATCTTTTTTATTTCTAATGGAAAAACAGCATTATCATACACATTTTTCCAAGGAAGAAGTACAGAATCTTGAAATACAAATCCTATATATTGATTTAAATCAAAATTTTCATTAAACTCTATTTTTCCTCCTGTAGGATTATCTAATCCACTTACTATTTTTAGCATTGTAGATTTTCCACAACCTGAAGGTCCAATAATTGAAATGAATTCTCCCTCTTTCACCTCTAAATTAATGTTTTGAAGAGCTATTGTTTTTTGCCCTGCCATATTTTTGTAAGTCTTTTCCATATTGCTTATTTTTAAACAAAAATCATTTTTCAAAGTTTTCCTCGTTTTAAACGAGCTCACCTGCCTTTCCTCATAATTTATAATATTTTTAATTATATTGTAAATTTCTCACATTTTTTCAAACAAGTGAGTATTTTACCAAATTATCTCAAATATTATATCATAAAAGCTTAATTATTTGAAAAAAATTATTAAAAATAAATATTGACTTCTAAAAAAGAAAGTAATATAATTATGAAAATTATTAAACGGAGGACAGAAAATGCTAAGGAAATTTAAATTACAAAATTTAATATATAACTTTAGTTTCCTTAGAGAAAGTATGTTCAAATAAAAGTCTATTTTAATTTTAATATAGGTATTTTTTATATTTGTAACCCATACCAGTCTATAAGGCTGGTATTTTTTTATAAAAATTTATTAGGAGGAAAGTTTATGAAAAAGTTTTTGCTTGTTTTAACAATTTTATTAGGAATGTTTTTAGGTGGATGTGGTAATTCTAAATCAGACGAAAAAGTTATAAAAATAGGTGGAAATGCAGAATACAAGCCCTATGAATATTTAGAAGGAAATAAAGTGACAGGTTTTTCCATTGATGTTGTCTTTAAAATCTTTGAAAATTTAGGTTATAAGGTTGAATATACAAATATGAGTTTTGAAGGATTAATTCCAGCACTTGAAACAGGAAAAGTTGATGTACTAACAGGACTTACACCTACAGATGAAAGAAAAAAATTTGTAGATTTTAGTGATAAATATTATGTTGGAAGACAGATTGCCATTGCAAATAAATCTAATCCTATAGCTACAGTTGAAGACTTAAAAAATAAGAGAATAGGAGTTCAATTAGGAACACTTCAAGAAACTCTTGCTAAAAATATAGAAGGAGCCAATGTAGTCCTTTATAATTCTTTTACTGGAGCGATAATGGATTTAAACTCTCAAAAAATTGATGCGATCATTATTTCTGGAGAAGTTAAAAATGAATATTTAGGAAATAATCCTAAATTATATGAAATTGGAAGAGTTGAAGATAATGAAAGTAAAGGAATTGCTATTGTTTTTCCTAAAGGACAAGATGAATTAATAGAAAAAGTAAATATAGAAATACAAAAAATGAAAAATTCTGGAGAACTTGATCAATTAATAAATAAATATTTTGGAGAATAGGAGAAAAATTATGAAAATAGAAGATCTAACATGGAAAGAATTAGAAGAACAAATAAAAAATAGTCCAATATTTGTTTTGCCAATAGGAAGTATAGAACAACATGGTTCTCATAGTACTTTAGGAACAGATTATGTTATTCCAAAATATCTTTGTGAGCAGATAGAAAATATAGAAAATGTAATTTCTTTGCCTGCTATTCCATATGGAGTATGCCCTTATCACAAAGGTTTCCCAGGTTCTTTTGATATAGGATATGAAACACTTTTTAACATCATCTATAAAATAATAGAAACAATAAAAAATGACGGAGCTAAAAAACTTATCATTATAAATGGACATGGGGGAAATACAGCAGCTATAGAAGATGCAGGAACAATATTATCTGAAAATATGGATATTATTGTAGTTGACTGGTGGAGACTTGCAGGAGACTTAAATCCAATATATAGTGGTGGACATGGAGATAAACAGGAAACCAGTGCTGTTATGGCCATAAAAGAAAGCAGTGTAAAATTAAACTTATTAAAAAAACAAGAAATGAAACATATTTCAGAAAATATAAAATTTTCTGATTCCATTAATGCTAACTTTAAAAACGGAAGTATAAAAATCTTAAAAAATGTAAAAGAAATAGTAAGTGATGGATGGGTAGGAAATTTAGATCCGTCTGAGTCAAGTGCAGAATTTGGAAAACAAATGTTAGATGATGTTACAAATTATCTAATTGACTTTATTAAAGAATTTAAAAAAATTAATTAATAAAAAATAATATAAAATTTTCATTTTAAAATTATTATAATTTTATAGAAAATGATCTTTTATGGTATAATAATATTACTTAAATATAAACCTACTTTAAATATGATTTCAAAAATATATTTTCTCAACAAATTATAAAAAAGGAGTTGCATATATGGACTGGAACAATATAGTATCTGATATTTCAAAAAAATATGATAATTTTTATCTATATTCAGAAAAAGGTATACTTTCTCAAATAGAAAATTTAAAAAATTCTTTTCCAAGTGTCAAATTTTTATATTCAGTAAAATGCAATTCAAATGAGCATATTTTAAAATCAATTTTTAATTCTGGAATTGGAGCAGATGCTGCTAGTTTAGGAGAAGTACTTTTAGCTGAAAAACATGGACTAAAAAAAGAAGAAATTTTTTACTCAGCTCCTGGAAAGACCACAGAAGATATTGAAAATTCTATTGATAATGCAATACTAATTGCTGATAGTTTTAATGAAATAAAAAAAATTGAAGCTATTGCTGAAAAAAAAGATTACATTATTAAAATAGGAGTTCGTATTAATCCTTCTTTCTCTTTTAATGGAGAAGTCGGAAGTTCTTCTAAATTTGGAATAGATGAAGAACAGATTTATGAATATTTACAAAAATATAAGACTTCAAAAATATCAATCTGTGGAATTCATGTTCACTTAAGAAGTCAAGAACTTGAAGCTTCTTTGTTGGAAAAATATTATAATAATATTATGAAAATGGCAAAAAAATTATCTACATTTAATAATGTAAACTTAGAATATATCAATATGGGATCTGGAATAGGAATTCCTTATTCTAAAAGCGATAAATCTTTAGATATTAAGTATTTAGGAGAAAGAACAGAAAAGGCAATTAAAAATTTTAAAAAAGATTACCCAAATATTAAATTCATAATAGAAACAGGAAGATATCTCGTAGGAAATAACGGTGTATATGTTACAAAAGTATTAGACAAAAAAATATCTTATGGAAAAACATATATCATAGTTAAAAATACATTAAATGGATTTTTCCGTCCATCTATTGCTAAATTAGTTTCTAGTTATACAAAAGATGAAGAGCCTGTTGCAAAAGAACCTCTATTTACTAAAATAGATGCTTTTGAAATTTCTACATTAAAAAATAGCAATCTTTGTGAAAAAGTAACTATTGTTGGAAATCTTTGTACAGCAACAGATGTTATAGCTGAAGATGTTATTTTACCACAATTAGAATATGATGATATATTAATAATTTCAAATGCAGGTGCTTATGCTTCTGTTTTATCCCCAATGCAATTTTCTTCACAGAAAAAACCTCTTGAAATTTTTTGGTGTCAAAATGGAAAAATTTTAATTTAACCAAAAATTTAATTTATTAATAGTTACAGAGAAAATGGCTGTTGCATTTTTATAGATTTGCAACAGCCACTTTAATTATTTTAATTTATCAATAGCACAGGCAAGTATTTTAACTCCCTCTTCTATATCTTTTTCTTCACACTGAGCAAAACTTATTCTTATGTAGTTATCATTATTTTCTGAAAAAACAACTCCTGGAAGAATTCCCACTCCATGAGAAAGCATATTTACATACACAGCCTTGCTTGAAATATTTTCAGGAAGTTTTACCCAAAAACAAAGTCCACCTTTTGGTCTCTTAAAAGTAATATTTTTAATTTTTTTAAGACACTTATACATTAATTTTTGTTTTTCTTTAAAAATTCTTCTAGCTTTTTCCATATGAAGATCCCAGTCTCCGTTCTCAAGAAGAAACTGAAAAGCCCTCTGATTTAATCCAGAATGATAAATATCCCCTGAAAATTTTCTTGTTAAAACAGTATTAAGCATTGGCTCAGGAACTGTAATATATCCAAGACGAAATCCTGGCATAAAAATTTTAGAATAACTTTTAATATAAATTACTCTCCCATCTTTATCCATACTTTTTAAAGATGAAGGTTTTCCCCCTGTAAAATAAAGATTTGACAATCCATCATCTTCAAGAATATAGAAATCAAATCTTTCAGCTAATTCTAAAAGTTTTTTCTTTTTTTCATCTCCTGTAGATACACCTGTTGGATTATGAAAATTTGTCATTGTATAAAATAATTTTATTTTTTGACGACGAAGAATTTTTTCAAGATCTTTTAATGAAAATCCATCATTCTGCATTGAAATTTCCATTATTCTACAACCAGCTTTTTTAAAACTTTCCCTTGCTCCTCTATAGGTAGGATCTTCCACAACTACTATGTCATTTGGATATAAAAAAGCCTGTGAAATAATATCTATTCCCTGCTGAGCTCCTGAAACAATCTGTATGCTGTTTATATCAACATCTATATTTTCTTCTTTCTTAAGTTTTTCTGAAATAGTTTTACGAAGATAATAATATCCTTGAGGATCTTCATAAAGAAATGCTGATTCCCTGTCTCTGTCAAGAACAAAATTTATTGCTCTTTTCAGACTCTCCATAGGAAGAATTGTTTCATTAGGTGTTGCTGAAGCAAAATCAATATTAAATTCAGGGTTAAAATAACCGTATCTAAAGGTTTCACTTTCCATATGATCTTCTAAATAAACATTTTTCTTTTTTTGGAATTTAACATAAACTCCACTTCCCTCTTTTTTTATTACATAACCATTTTTTTCAAGCTCATCATATGCTTTTGCAACTGTTGACGGGCTTACTCCAAGTTCTTCTGCCATTTTTCTTACAGGAACTAGTTTTCCTTTTAATTTATCTTTTTCTATTCTCTCTTTTATCTGAGAATAAATCTGAAGATATATTTTACCAATTTTTTTTATTTTTATAGATTTCTCCATCACTGTCTCCCAAAGTTTAAAATTATTTTGCAAGAGTGCTTGTATTTACTCCCTCTCTTCTCATCATTTCCACATCTAAATCATCATCTGGAATTGTTATATTTATAACTTGTCCACTGTCTGTTCCTATGTAACTGCTTATTCCTTTCACAAGAAATGGAAACGAATATCTTAAATCACTGCTTGTGTCAGTCATGCTTCCATTTACTTGCCAAAAACTTTTATTTTTAGTTTTACTAAATGATGTAATAGAAATGTTTTTAGTATAAAGAGTTTTTGTACGGATTTTTGTTCTGTAGCCAATTAATTCATAATCTCTATCCCAATATGTATAAGGATAATATCTTCCATCTACTTTTCTGTATCTAGTGTAAGGGCGAAGAACTGTATCCCACACAGGTTCATCATAAGAATAGGTGTGTATCTGAGGCTCTGAAATATCATAATCAAATATAATTAACTGATCTGCATTTTTAAGATTCTTTGACTTTACATAACCTTTTTGTTGAAGAACTATATCAATATATTTTTCAAATTCTTGTATCTGAAGAATAAGATTTTTATCTTTTAATTTATTTTCTGATACCTCTAGATAATATCTGTTTCCTGCTAGCACATTTGCACTGTATGAACTTACTTGTATTGAGTGTCTGTAAGATGTACAACCACTTAAAATAAAAAAGATTCCAAGTAATAAAATATATATCATATTATTTAAATTTTTTATTTTTTTCATGTGAAACTCCTTTTTAAGATTTTCTATAATTGTATTATAGCAATATGGAAAAAATGAGGCAAATAAATCATATTTTTTATAAAAATATTTTGTGATATTTGTATAATTTAAGTTAAAATAATTCGTTTTTTATTTGATATGTATATTTTTTTGAATTTTTTCCTTAATATGCTATAATCTATTATGAAAAGCTGATATTTAAATTTAAAAACAGATTAGAAGCTTTTATAAAAAATTATTCAGGGGGTTAAAATGGCAAACAGATTTGTATTAAACGGTATTTCATATCATGGAAAAGGAGCAATAGAAAATATAATTACAGAAGCTATATCAAGGGGATTTAAAAAAGCTTTTGTATGCTCAGATCCTGATCTTATAAAATTTAATGTTACAAAAAAAGTTACAGATTTATTAGAAAAAAATAATCTTGATTATGAATTATATTCTGATATAAAACCAAATCCTACAATAGAAAATGTACAAACAGGAGTTGAAGCTTTTAAAAACTCTGGAGCTGATTATATTATAGCTATTGGAGGAGGATCTTCAATTGACACTGCTAAAGCAATAGGAATTATTATAACAAATCCTGAATTTGCAGATGTAAGAAGTCTTGAAGGAGTAGCACCTACTAAAAATCCTGCAGTTCCTACTATTGCAGTTCCTACAACTGCTGGAACAGCAGCTGAAGTAACAATAAACTATGTAATAACAGATGTTGAAAGAAACAGAAAATTTGTTTGTGTTGATCCTCATGATATTCCACTTATTGCAGTTGTTGATCCTGATATGATGTCTTCTATGCCTAAAGGACTTACTGCAGCAACTGGTATGGATGCTTTAACACATGCTATAGAAGGATATATAACTCTTGGAGCATGGGAACTTTCTGATATGTTCCACTTAAAAGCTATAGAAATAATTGCTAAATCTCTTCGTGGAGCTGTAGAAAACACTCCTGAAGGTAGAGAAGGAATGGCTCTTGGACAATATGTAGCAGGAATGGGATTCTCAAATGTAGGACTTGGAATAGTTCACTCAATGGCTCACCCTTTAGGTGCTTTCTATGATACACCTCATGGAGTTGCAAATGCTATTATTCTTCCTACTGTAATGGAATATAACGCTCCTTTCACTGGGGAAAAATATAGAGAAATTGCAAGAGCTATGGGAGTTAAAAATGTAGATAATATGTCACAGGAAGAATACAGAAAAGCTGCTGTAGAAGCTGTTAAAAAATTATCTGCAGATGTAGGAATTGCTCCTAATCTTGTAGGAATAGTTAAAGAAGAAGATATTCAGGCTCTTGCTGAATCTGCATATGCTGATGCTTGCCGTCCTGGAAATCCAAGAGATACAAATGTTGAAGAAATTGCTGAACTTTATAGAAAATTAATGAAATAAACAATACAAAAAAGTTGCTGTATCTAAGATACAGCAACTTTTAATTTATTATTTTATAGAAACTACCTCATACCCTTCTTCAGATATAACATTTTTAAAAACCTCATCAGTTATATCCTTATTCATAGCAACTTCTGCTGTTTTATTTTCTAGACTTACTTTTACTTCCTCTACACCATCAATATTTTTTAAAGCTTTTTCTACATGTGCCACACAATGTCCACACATCATTCCTTCTATTGTTAATATTTTTTTCATAATTTTAAACCTCCTTAAAATATAAAAATATATTTCTGCTTATTTTTATATTATCACAAAAATAAATAAATTGTAAGAAAAAACGAAGTATTTTAATGAAGATTTTCTTACAAAATTTTAAAAATTTTTTGTAGAAATGTAGACAAAAAAATTTAAAAATTGTATCATGAAATTGGATAAAGTATTTAGGAGGCATACCATGAATGGAAAAGAAATACTTAATTTTTTAACAAGCCTTGCTGAAGGGATTTCCTCTATGTTTGGCCCTGACTGTGAGGTTATAATTCATGACTTAAAAAAGAAAGGTATAGTAACTGCTGTGTATAATGGTCATGTTACTGGAAGAAAAAAAGGAGATAAACTGAATCTTCTTGGAATATACAATATGGAAGAAGCCATAGAAGGAAGGGATTTTTACAACTGTTTGTGTAAAACTCATGAAGGAAGACTTATAAAATCAACAACAGTTCATTTTAAAGATAAAAATTATCACTATGCTTTTGGAATAAACTACGACTTCACAAAACTTTCTCTTGCTGAAAGCGTTTTAAGCAATCTTGTAAAAACAGGAATAGAAGTTGAAAAAGCTGTAATTGGAAATCCTTCTGAAAAAATTATAGACGATATATTCCTTGAAGGAATGAAAATGGTAGGGAAACCTGTTGCTCTTATGAACAAAGAAGACAGAATGACTCTTGTGAGATATCTTAAAGATAATGGTGGATTCTCTCTAAAAAAAGGTATACAAACTGTTGCTAAAAAAATGCATGTTTCAAGATACACTATTTACAATTATCTAAAAGCTTTTGAAAACGAAGAAAAAGAATAGTCTGATTATAACCTTTAGTTAGGTAGAAAAGTACAGATAAAATCTTGGACAATCTTCTTATAAAAATTTTAAGATTTTGTCTGCACTTTTTTTCTTAAAAAACCTTATATTATATTTAATTTGAAATATTTTTCTATAAAATGAAATTAGCATTTTTTATATTTCTGTTAAAAAAATAAGGAACTGTTGCAAATCTATAAATTTGCAGCAGTTCCTTGTTATTCTATTTTTCTAAAAATTCCCCATTAGTTTCTATTATTTTTTTATACCAATAAAAACTATCTTTTTTATATCTATTTAATGAACCTGTCTCTTCATTTCTATCTACATATACAAATCCATAACGCTTTTGATATCCATTCAGCCAACTAAGAAGATCTGTAAAAGACCATGTGCAATAAGCAAGAACTTCACAGCCTTCATCTATTGCTTCTGCCAAAGATTTTAAATGCTCTTTTATATACTCTATTCTGTATATATCATGTATTGATTTATCATCTTCTTGTTTATCAAAAGCTCCTAAACCATTTTCTGAAATAATAATAGGAAGTCTATATCTGCTTGTTATTTCTCTGCATAAATATTTTAATCCAACAGGATCTATTGTCCAATCCCAATCTGTCGTTTTTAAAAATTTATTTTGAGGATTTTTATATACCCCAGGAATTCCAGTGATTTGCCCTGAACCTTTA
Organism: Fusobacterium perfoetens; assembly: GCF_021531595.1. Classification (NCBI taxonomy): domain Bacteria; kingdom Fusobacteriati; phylum Fusobacteriota; class Fusobacteriia; order Fusobacteriales; family Fusobacteriaceae; genus Fusobacterium; species Fusobacterium perfoetens. The sequence continues at coordinate 25,147 of NZ_JADYUD010000018.1, read as the reverse complement.
ATTCCTGTCGTATTCATAGTTCCATAAGGAGTTACTCCATCTAAAGGATTGTATTCACATACGCAACTTTGATAATAATTTACTCCCATAAAACTTATTTCTTTAGCTGCAGCTTTTAAAATTTCAGCATCATCTTCATAAAAAACTGGAGCTATTCCTTTTTTCTCAAGATATTTCATTGCTGCTCTTGGATATTCTCCATAAGCATACATATCAAGCCACCAGAAATTTTTTAAATCATCGTAATTTACTTTTGACATAATATTTATAGGATTACAATCTAATGGATAACTTGGAGTATATGCAAAACTTGCTCCTATTTTTCCAGTAAATCCCATTTTACGATAAGATAAAACTGTTTTTGCATGTGCTAAAAAAGCATTATGATTTACTTGATAAAACATTTTTCCATCATCAAACTTTCCAGGTGGGTGTTGTGCTGTTAACCAACCTAATGATGTAAATATATTTTGTTCATTTAAAGTTATCCAATATTTTACTTTATTTCCAAAAGCCCTAAATAATGTTTCTGCATAATTTAAAAAGTCGTCTATAATTTTTCTGCTTTCAAAACCATTATACTCTTCTACTAAAGCTTGAGGTAAGTCCCAGTGATATATTGTAACCATAGGTTCTATTCCATATTTTAGACATTCATCTATTATACTTTCATAAAACTCTAGTCCTTTTTGATTAACTTCTCCTTTTCCTTGAGGATATATTCTTGTCCATGCTATTGAAAATCTATATGTTTTTAAACCCATTTCAGCCATTAAAGCAATATCTTCTTTATAACGATGATAATGGTCTACAGCTATATCTCCTGTCGTTCCTTTAAATGTTTTTCCTGGAATTCTTACAAATTTATCCCAGTTAGACATTCCTTTTCCATCAATATTATATGCTCCTTCTATTTGATAAGCAGCTGATGCACTTCCCCATAAAAAATTCTCAGGAAATTTATATTTATTCATAAGTTTTACACCTCTTTATTTTTTAATTGTAACAATATAACAAAATACTTTAAAAAGTCTATTTGCTTATTTTATGTTTCTCTTCAGCCCTTTTTAAAAGTTCTTCTTCTGCATCTTCATAAGATACATCTTCAAATCCAGCAACATAAGTAACTACAAAAGATACTGTTACTGCCACTAACATTGCTCCTAAAGCAATGAAAAGACTTGAAGCTCTGTTTTGTTCTATATATTGTACAACTGTTACTAAAGAAGGTGTTGCAACTCCAAAGCATTTCATTTGCATAAACCCACCAAAAAGTCCTCCTACTATTCCACCAGCACATACACCTATCATAGGTCTTTTTAGTCTTAAGTTTACACCATAAAGAGCAGGTTCTGTAATTCCTGCTACTATTGCAGAGAAAGCAGATGATCCTGCTAATTGTTTAAAATCTTTATCTTTAGTTTTTACAGCAACTGCTAATGCAGCTCCACCTTGAGCCAAATTAGCACATAATTCACCTATACAAATAAAAGTCTCATATCCAACTGTTGCTAATACTCCTAATTTTATAGGTGTAAAAGCATGGTGCATTCCAGCCATAACAAAGAAAGGATATAATCCTCCTATCATTCCTACTGCAAAGAAACCAAATATATCATAAATTTTATAAATTATAAGAGATAGTATATCTCCTAATATAGCTCCTAAAGGTCCTAATACTATCATTGTTATCGGAAGAGCTATTACCATTACAAGCATTGGTTTTAAAAAGTTCTTTGTAATTGCAGGAGTAATTTTATCTACAAATCTTTCTACATAAGAAAGAGACCATACTCCTAAAATTATTGGAATTACAGAATAAGCATAATTTGCTGGAGTAATTGGTAAACCTATAAAGTAAAGCTTTTCCCCTGTTTCTTTTACTGTATTTAACATTTGAATAAAAGAAGGGTGTAAAATTACAAGAGCCATACTTGCTGCATAATAAGCATTTGTTCCAAATTTATTAGCTGCTGACATTGCTATAAGCACAGGCATAAAGAAAAATGCTCCATCACCTATTACATTTAAAACAGCATAAGTTTGACTTGCACTATCTAATAAACCAGACATTGTTAATATTGTAAGCAGCACTTTTATCATTGCTGCTCCAATAATTGCAGGAATTACAGGAGCCATTACAGATGATATAATATCCATTAACATAGAAACTATATTCATCTTTTTCTTATTTTTTACTCCACTTTTTTCAGAAGAAACAGCTTTAAAGTTTCCTTCTTTACATAATTCCTTGTAAACATATCCTACTTCATTTCCTATGATTACTTGATACTGCTCAGGTTTTTGAATAGTTCCTACTATTCCTCTTACTCTCTTTAATCCTTCGTCATCAACTAAAGAATTGTCTTTTAAGTCAAAACGCAATCTTGTCATACAATGTACAACACTATTAACATTTTCCTTTCCACCAATTTTTTCTAAAATCTTTTTTGCTAAAACAGCATAATCCATATATTTTACCTCCAAAAAAATATTTTTTTTAAAGGTTTTGCCTATATCTGTGTGGCCATCACAATATAGTTACAATCCAAATATATTTAATATGACTTTCGTCTATATTACTGTGTTTTATTTAGTTGATTCTTTACATAATCTTTGAATATATATTATCAAATACATTTGTTCTGCATTTGTTAGTTCATAATCATAATTTGTTTTACTAAATTCATTTATTATTGAAACACATTTATAGCACTTAGGATATTTAACTTTTAACATTTCAAAAAGATCATCATCTTCATCGTTTACTGTTCCATTAATCATTCTTAATGCTAAAAATTTTAAATGTGTTACTATTCTATAATATGACATTGTTTCTTCATTTATAGTTATAAGCATATTATATTCTATTATATTTAAGATTTTTTGTGCTATTCTTGTTATTTCTGCTGTATTATTCATGCTTCCATCAAGCTGAGCATTTATAATATGGTTTGTTATATATCCTGCTTCATCTTTTGTAAAAGCAATTCCTAATTCTTTTCTTATAATTTCTAAAGCTTCTAAAGAAACATCATATTCATCTTTATAAAGACGCTTTATTTCATTAAGCAAAGGATTTTTTATTTCTATTCCATTTTTAAATCTTTCTACAGCACTATGAATATGCTCTGTAAGAGAAACATAAATAATATTATGTAATTCTTTATTATATTTTTCTTTTAAAATATTTACAATTTTCTCTGTTATTTCAATATAATTTTCTGGAATATTTGAGATAACTTCTTTTAATTTTTCATTTAACCCATTATCTTTATTGGAAAAAATTTTCATTCCTTCGGACATTTGAATTTCATCATTCACTTTTCTCTGAAATCCGATTCCTCTTCCCATAACAACAATTTCTTCATTATTCTCATCTTGGGAAATAAAGGCATTATTATTTAAAATCTTTAATACACGCACAAAGCCCCCCTATCTTTTATTTTCTCTCTATTTTTAATATTAAACATTTTGTACTTTTTAAGAAAAAATAAAATTTAAAAACAACATCTCTTTTTTCCAAATATTCGCTTCATAAATGATAACACATTTATATAAAGTTGTAAAGAAAAAGGAAATGTAATTTTTATAGCAACTTTTTGCTTAATATATTAAAGTATATTCGTATTTTCTATAAAATTTTCTCAAAATTTTTATACAAAAATATTTTTTATAATAGCTACTAAAACAGGAATAAGCATTGCAGGAAGCATATTACTTATTTTTATATCAGTTTTTTCAAAAATAAAAGTAAATGCAAGCCCTGTCAAAAGAACTCCTCCTATTGATGAAAGCTGATTTAATACATGAGGATCTGTTGCTGTTTTTAAAATTTCTGCAAGTAAGAAAATCCCTCCTTGATAAATTATAACTATAATTGCTGAGAATAAAACTCCTAAACCATAAGTTGAAGCAAGAAACATTGCCATAATTCCATCTAAGATTGCTTTTATATATATGATACTGCTGTCTTTTTCAAGTGCAATTTTCAAAGGGCCTATAACAGCCATTGAACCTATACAAAAAATAAGAGTAGCAGTAATAAAGCCGTTTACAAAGCCATGACTATTTTTTGCAAATTTATTTTGAAAAAATAAAGCCATAGATTTTAATTTTTTGTCAATATCAACTATCTCTCCAATAACAGTACCAATTACCAAATAAATAACATTCAACATTCCATTTTCATAATGAATAGCATCTTTTATTCCCATTGCAAAAATTTGAAATCCCATAACAATAATAATAGCTCTACTTAATTTTAAAGAACTATGATTTTTAAAAAAATATCCAAGAAATCCACCTAAACATATAGCAAATCCATTAAGAAATATAGCAAACATTTCCTCTCCCCGTCCCTTATAAAAGTTTTAGAGCACCATAAAATAATCAAAAAAATTTATTTACATTATAAATCCTAAAACAAGATACAAAATTATAGTTATAACTGCAAATGTAAGAGTATAAGGCATTTGTGTTTTAACATGTTTTATGATATTGCATCCTGTAGTTGAACAAGAAAGAATACTTGTATCTGATATAGGAGAAGAATGGTCTCCAAATATACTTCCTCCAAAAACAGCTGCTGCAGTAAGTGCAATATCAACATTCATTCTTAATGCCATAGGAATTGCAAGGCTCATTGTAACTGCCATTGTTCCCATTGAAGTACCTGTCGTAAAAGAAATAAGGCATGCAATAATAAAAATTATTGTAGGAAGTAAAGCAGGATTTAAAAGCTTAGAAAAAATTTCTGCAAGATATAATCCTGTACCTAAATCTTTTACTGTTCCTCCCATTGCAAAAGCAAATAAAAGAACTGTTGCCATTGATAATGTTCCACCAGCACCTTTAAAGAAAGTATCTAAAGAATCTTTTATATCTCTTATTTTATAAATTTTTAAAATAGTCACTACAACAAAAATAGCTAAAAAGATTCCCCAAAGAATTGCCTTGTATCCATCTCCTTTTATCATATCTCCTTTTCCTGTTATAAAAAGAACTGTAAGAATTGTTCCTATCATTGTAAGAAGAGGTAAAAGAAGTACACTCATTTTTCCATCTATTTTTACATTTTCATTATTTATTGCTTCTACACCTTTGAAATTTATAACAGCTTCTTTCATTGGCCCAAAATCTTTTTGCAGTAATATTAAAAAGAAAGTTCCAACAACTGCTATCATACAATAAAAGTTAAGATATATACTTCTTACTAAAATTTCAGGAGCATTTTCTACTCCAGAACCTTGCAGTAATCCTATCATAAAAGCTCCCCAGCCACTTAATGGAAGAAGAACACATACTGGAGTTGATGTTGTATGAACTATATATGCTGATTTTTCAGGAGCAACACCCATTGCATCATTTAAAGGTCTTGATACAGCTCCTGTTACTAAACAGCTTACTGTTCCTGAAGTAAAAACTAAAACTCCTATAAGCCATGTAAAAAAATTAGCTCCTCTTTTAGTTTTTATTATTCCACTTTTTTTAGTAAGATAATTTACAAATCCACTTACTCCACCATTATCTTCAATTAATTTTATAAGTCCTCCAAGCATTATAATTGAAAATATTACTATTGTATTTGAACTGCTTTTAAACTGATCTACTAAAGAATAAAGTGTAGCGTCTACTCCACCAATTAAGTTATATCCACTTAAAATAAATTTTCCTAGAAAAACTCCTATTAATAAAGATAAAAAAACATTTTTTGTTATTAAAGCAAGCCCAATAGTAACAACTGGTGCTATAACTGATATAAATCCTAATTCCATATTTCCTCCCTGATGTTATCTTAATGCTGTTCCTAATTTTCCATTTATAATTTCATCATTTTTAACTGCTATTTCTCCATTAATAATTACATATTTTATTCCTTTAGGAGAAAGTCCATTTTCTGCAAAAGTTGCCATATCTTCTAATTCTTCTAAAGAAAATATTGTAATATCTCCATCATCACCTATTGAAAGTCCACCTTTGTTAATCTTATATAATTTTGCAGGTGCATAAGTAATTTTTTCAATTCCTTCATATAAAGACATTAATTTTTTATCTCTTACATATTTTGCTAAAAATCTTGGGAAACTTCCAGCAGCTCTTGGGTGTCCGTCTCCATTTATTCCAAGAATACCATCACTTGCTACAACTGTATTTGGATTTAAAAGGGCTTTTTCTATATCTTCAGAATTCATAAGATGTCCTACCATCATTGTCTCTGGATGTTCTTTTCTTATTTTAAAGAACATTTCTTCTGTACATCTTTTTCCTTTAAATTCTCCTTCCATAACTTCAAGGCTTTCATATCCTGTATTATATCTTTCTATAAATCCTTCATCAAAAGTTGTTTCACCTATTTTAGTACTAAATGCTGAATATGGATAGCAATCACAAGATACATCTATTCCCTTAGCTCTTTTTTCATCTATAATTTGAAAAACTTTATCTATCTGTCCAAAACCACCCATGCTTCCTATATGAGAAACTTGAAGATGAGTTTTTATATAATCTCCTATTTCAAGAAATTCTTCTACAGCACCATAAACATTTTCTGCATCATCTCTTATATGAGCTGCAACAACCTTTCCCGCTCCAAGTTTTGCAATATTTATAAGCTCATTAAAATCCATTCCAGGAACATATCTTATTCCAAAACTAACACCAAAAAATTTATTTTCTTTCATTAATTTTTTACCATACTGATACATTTTTTCTATATCATCAGGCTCTAAGCTTTCATATCTGTCTTTTGCTCCAATATATTCTCTAAGTATTGAATGAGGAAGAAGAAGTCCACAATTTACAGGATTTCCTTCATTTAAAAGTTCAAAGTATCTTTTTGGATCATTAGTTCCTATCCCACAGTTTCCTCCAATAACTGTTGTAACACCCATCTTTAACATTCTATTAAAAATATTTAATTTTATTTTATCATCTACAATTGGATCTTCATGCATATGTATATCTACAAATCCTGGAGTAACACAAAGCCCAGCAGCATCTATTTCACAATCTCCTTTTAAAGTTTCCTTTGATAATTCCTTTACCTTTCCATCTTCTACAGCAATATTTAATTGTGTAAAAATTTTGTTTTTAGGATCAATTATAAGCCCGTTGTTAATTACTAATCTCATCTTTCCTCCTTATAAAAAAAATCACAGTTTAGGTTCTACTAAACTGTGATGAAATTTTCAAATATACTTACAAATAAATTTAAAATTATCTTTCACAGATAGCACTCCATTGAAAATATTTTCAATGACAGCAATATAAATATTATTTATATCGCCAATAGAAATTTTTTTCGGTTAAAATTTCCATTTCGGCAAATTCCCCTTTCACTTTGTCTCAACATGACCGCCACTCAACAAAGCTACTTTTGTCATCTGCACCTCTATCTAAAATTATTATTGATAAGTATATCCTTTTATTTCTATTTTGTATAATATAGCTTTTATATCTTTATTCTATATTATATATATGTAATTTTTTCTAAAAGAAGATTTTTTATATTTTTTTAATCTTCTTATATACTATTTTGTTTTATCCTTCTATTTGAATATATTTCTTTTCTTCTACTTTAGGTTGAGCTTCTTTTTTAGAAACTTCTAATTTTAAGATACCATTTTCAAATTTAGCTTTGATATCTTCTTCGTTAAGATGATTTCCTACATAGAAGCTTCTCATACATTGTCCTGTATATCTTTCCTTTCTTATATATCTTCCTTCTGAATTTTTTTCTTCTTTGTTTTCATTATGAGCAGCACTTATTACAAGATATCCATTATTTACTTCAGCTTTTATATCTTCTTTTGTAAATCCAGGAAGTTCAACTTCTAATTCATATTTATCTTCCAGTTCTTTGATATCTGTATTTCCTATTGCTTTTCTGCTTTTTGAATCCACAAAGAAATCATCATCAAAAACATCATCTATAAATCCTTTATTAAAAATACTTGGCATAAACATATACACCATCTCCTTTTGATATACATTATATTTGTTTTTCTGTTTATCCCAACATCCTTTTCCTTATTTACAAGATTATTATATATCTTTCTGTTAGCAATGTCAAGCGATGAGTGCTAATTTTTTAAAAATTTTTTTATTTAAATAATATCAAAAAATAAAAGAGACTATTGCAAATTTATAAAAATACAACAGCCTCTTTTTATTTATTTTAGAATCCTAAAACATCAAGAATTTTATCTCCAATTTTTCTGTTTTTTCCAACTGCTGGATAACAGTGAATATGAATAGCAGGGTTAAAGTTTATTTCTATAACTGCATAGTTTCCTTCTGGATTTTCTTTAGTTATATCATCTATCATAATATCAACACCACAGAAAGTAACATCAGCACTTTTTGCTGCTCTTATTGCTATTTCTTTATATACTTCAGGGATTTCATCTGTAAAGTCTATACTATCCCCTCCTGTACTGATATTAGAATTTTCTCTTAAATACACTGTTTCATCTTTTGCTGGAATATAATCAAAATCTTTTCCTTGATTAGCAAGAAGAAGTTCTTCTATTTCTCCAAGTTTTATTTTTTGAAGAGGTTTTTCATAATGTGTTCCTCTTAAATAACTTTTATTCTTTATCTCAACTAATTCTCTTATAGTAAGTTTTCCATCTCCTGTTACATTGGCAGGAACTCTGTGTAATATTCCTGCAACTTCATTTCCTATAACTAGGAATCTAAACTCTCTTCCTGTAATAAACTCTTCAACAAGAACAGATTTATCTTCAGAGAATGCTATTTCCAATGCTTTTTTATATTCTTCTTCAGTGAAACCATTTTGGAATATAGAAATTCCAAGTCCAAAGTTTGTAGATTTTGGTTTTACTACAATCTTCTTACCTTCAAATTTTTTAAAGTCCTTTTCTGCTTCTTTTATACTGTCATAATTGCTTCCATCAGGAACTTTAATTCCATGTTCACTTAAAACTTTCTTAGAAACAACTTTGTTTTCCATAATAAGCATGCTTATATATGAATCTTTTGAAGTTTTAGTAGCTTGTTTTACATATTCTTTCTTTCCATTTTTTGAAAGGGAAATAAAGTTTTCTGTTCTGTCTGCTATCTCAAATTTTACCCCTCTTTTTATAGCATCTCTTATAAGAATTTGAGTAGAAAGTTCCATGTCTTCATAATTTTTTAGACTAAAGCTGTTTTTCTTTGTATATTCTAAAGATTTTTCTGCTACATGAAGATGAAAATCAATATATCCTTCAGATTTTACAGCTTCTAATAATCTATTTAAATAAAGGTTTTTAACATCGTAAACTTTTTTAAACTGGAATTCAAATATTTTTTCCATATGCTCATCATAAATTCCAAGTTCTTTAAAGTTTGTTATCATTTCATTAAAGATTGCAATAACAAGATCTGTTACTTTAAATGTACCTCCACATACTCCTGTTAAAGTAAATTCTTTATCAAGACCGTGTGTTGCAAGCATTTTTTCATTTTCTTTTGCTGCAAGATAATCTTCTTTTGTAAATGAACATTCCCCTTTAAGAAGCATATGCATAAGGAAAAGATGAATAAATTCCATATCTTCAAGTTCTATTCCAATTCTTGCAAAAGGATTTAAATCTATGCTTCTTACTTCAAGATATTCTATACCATCTTTTTCAAGTGAACCTAAAAGATCACTTGCATCTTTTGATTTAAGTCTAAGTGAACTGTAATATTCTCTTGCCCCTTGAATTGTTCCCTCTGCAATATATTTTTTTAAATCTCCTATGTATTCTTCAAGAGAATTGTGTGACACATAAAGTTCTTTTTTATTTCTATATCCACAAATACTATTTCTGAAAGAAATTCCATTTTCAAAATAATATAAATCTTTATCAAAAGTCTGAAGCTTTGCAATACAATTTGGATTATAAGACTTGTGAACCACTCCACTTGCTCCTAAAAGATAAACAAGAAGCCAGCTGTGTTTCATATAGTTTCTTGCAACCTTCATATAAAGATTATTTTTAAATTCTTTATAGCTTTCTCCCTTATTTAACTTCTCATAAAATTCTTTTAAAAAATCTGTATCAAAAGAAAAATTATAGTGTATTCCTGAAAGAAGCTGAAGATATTTACCATATTTTTTAGCAAGGTTATCTCTGTATTCTTCACTTGCTTTATCCTGCTGAAACTGTGCCACAGGAATTTTATCTTCTTCTGGAATTACAGGAGGAAGACTCTGAGGCCATAAATATTCTTCATCTAAATTTTCTGTCACTATATCATGAAGATTCTCCATAAAATAATAAGCATCTTTTACTTTTTTAAAAGATGGTGTTATCATTTCAACCTGACTTTCAGAAAAATCAACTGTTATATAAGGATTTTTCTTTTTATCTCCAAATACAGCAGGATGTGGTGTAAGAGCTAAATGCCCATTTTGGTCTACTCTAAGATTTTCTTTTTCAAGGCCGAAATTCCCCTTCTGTACTTCGTCTACAAGGTTAAACTCTTTTATCATTGGCACTATATTTTTATTTATCATGTTACCTCCTAAAATTATATTTTCTTTCTTTTGAGAAAAGATATGTTGACAATAAACCTTTTACTACTGTTGTACCTGATATTGTCAGCCATACCCCATTTATTCCAAATATTTTTGTAAGAATAAAAGCTGTAGGTATTCTTAAAGATGTAAAAATTATTCCTATCATTGAAGCTATTTTAGGTTTTCCTATTCCACTATATGCTCCACTATTTACAATTTCAAGACACATAAACACTTGAGAAAGTCCTACAATTCTTAAATAATTCATTCCTATTTCCAGTGTTTTTTCGTCATCAATAAATATTTTCATAAGTGGCTCTGCAAAAATTACAAAAATAAGAGTTGTTATAATACCAAGTCCTGCTGAAAGCTTCATTGAAACCTTGTATCCCTCTTCTATTCTGTCACCTCTCTGAGCCCCATAATTTTGTCCTATGAAAGAGGCTACTGCTCCCTGAAGCCCTCCTATTGTAAGGTAAGATACTGCTTCTATCTGAAGTGCTATTTTCTGTGCTGCAATTGCTGATGCTCCCCAGCTTGCAACCATTCTAGCAAGAACAATAGATATTGTTGTAAAAAGTACTCTCTGAATTCCATTTGGAAATCCAAGAAAGAATATATCCTTTATTTTTTCTATGCTGTATTTTTTCTGCCTTTTTATAGTAAAATATTTTTTTGAATATATATAAAAAAGAGAAGTATTTATTCCCTCACAGAACATAGTGGCAAGTCCTGCTCCGAATACTCCCATATTAAAGACAAAAATAAATATAGGATCAAGAAATATATTCATTATAACACCTATACAGTTTATCTTAAAAGGTGTTTTACTATCACCAAAACTATTAAAAATACTTACAAACATAAAGTTTGAAAACTTAAAAAGTGTTCCTATACCTGTTATCATAAGATACTGCTTTGCCATGTTTTCAACACCAGTATCATTAAAATTAAAATACCTAACTATCATATTCCTAAAGAGAAAAAGAAAAGTAAAATAAATAAGAAACAGAGATATATTCATCATAAATCCCGTATTTATAAATTCATCTGCTTCCTGGTATTTTTTAGCTCCAAGTCTGTGTGCTACTTTTATTCCTGCTCCAGTTACTATTATTGTATTAAGACCAAAGCCAAGATTTATAAAAAATGCTGCCGAACCAACTGCAGCCACAGCCCTGCTCCCTAACTTTCCTATCCAAAGCATATCAACTATTCCATAAGCAAGCTGAAAAAAAGATGCTCCCATAATAGGAAGAGCCAAAAGTATTAGAGTCTTTTTTATAGGCTCTTTAGTCATATCATTAAACTTCTTCATCTGCCCTCACCCTAAAAATTTTACTTTTTACCTATTTAAATTATACAAAATATTCATAAAAAAAAGAATACAAGACAAAAGCGTAAAAAAATATATACAAGTCTAATGTGAATTTTTTTATTTTTAATATAAAAAAGAGCTCTGCACAAAGCAACAGCTCTCTTCTTTAATCTTCAAAATGTTTTATCATTTTTCTTAAAAGATTTCTTAGTATTTCTATTTCTTCTTTGCTTAAAGGAGAAGTAAGCTCCTGCTCCATCTCTTTTTTCAATGAAGCACATATTCCTCTTAACTTTTCCCCTTCAGGAAGAATTTTTATTTTTTTCTTTCTTCCATCTTCTGAAGAAGAAATACGGGAAATGAATTTCTTTTCCTCCATAAGTGAAAGCATTTTAGAAGCAGTGGCACGATTTATTGAAAATTCTGCCTCTACATCTTTTTGATATATATCTATATCTGAATTTTCACTTACATAATCTATTACCCATAAATTAGAAAGAGAACATTCATTTGTATCTTTTCTGCTATAAAGAGAATGGCTGTATTTTTCAATATGGTTATTAAGTTTTCTTATATAAAATCCTATATCATTATTTTTCATAAAATCTCACATCCTCTTACTCATTTGCGGACAATTATAAATTCTTATTCAAAGTTTGTCAATCTTTTTTTATATACAAGAGAAATGCGAAATATATTATTCACATCTCTCTTGTACTCTTTTTATTTTTCACATTACTGCCGTATTGTTAATTTTAACTTTTTATTGCTTAATACTTTTTAATTTGTTATATTATAAATATAAATAAATTAAAACATAAGAAAGAAAGGCTGATTGTTATGATAAATCGTTCTGGAGGTGTTCTGCTTCATATTTCCTCTCTTCCTGGAAAATATGGAATAGGAAGTTTTGGAAAAGAAGCAGTAAATTTTTCTAAATTTTTAAAAGAAGCTGGTTTTAGCTGGTGGCAGACTCTTCCATTCGGCACAACAGATAAATGTAATTCCCCTTATAAAAGCTTTTCAGCATTTGCAGGAAATCCTCTTTTTATAGATCTTCCTTCCCTTGCAGAAAAAGGACTTTTAACAGAAGAAGAACTAAAAAAAAGTGAATATGAAAATCCATATTTTGTAGACTTTGAATATATTAATAAAAACAGATATAAAACTCTTTATCTTGCATATGAAAGAATAAGCACAGAAGAAAAAGAAAAAATCACAGAATTTGCTGAAAAAAATAGTTTCTGGCTTCCAGATTTTGCTCTTTATATGACTTTAAGAGAAAAAAATAATGATACTGATTGGTATTTATGGGAAGATGAAGAACTTAAATTTCATAAAAAAGAAGCTGTGGAAAAAGCTTTTAAAGAATATGAAAAAGAAGTTCTTTTCCATGAATTTATGCAATATGAATTTTATTCTCAGTGGGAAAAAATTAAAAATGAAATAAATAAAAATGGAATAAAGCTTATAGGAGATATGCCTATATATGTATCCCTTGAAAGTGCTGATGTATGGGCAAATCGTGAGCTTTTTGACCTTTCAGAAGATGGAAGTCCAAGACTTGTTGCAGGTGTTCCTCCTGATTATTTTTCAGAAGAGGGACAAATGTGGGGAAATCCTCTTTATAACTGGGACTTAATGAAAAAACAAAATTATAGTTGGTGGCTTAAAAGAATAGAAAATTCTCTTTTAATCTTTGATATGGTAAGAATAGACCACTTCAGAGGATTCTCTGCTTACTGGGCTGTTCCTGCTAAAGCTGAAACTGCTAAAAGTGGAAGTTGGATAAAAGGGCCTGGAATGGATTTCTTTAATGTGGTAATGAAAAAATTTAATAACTCACAAATCATAGCAGAAGATTTAGGAGATATTGATGAAGATGTTGTAAATCTTTTAAAAGAAACAAAACTTCCTGGAATGAGAGTTATCCAATTTGCCTTTATTGGAGACAGAGACAGCATTCATCTTCCTCATAATTATGAAAAAAATGTCATTGCTTATACTGGAACTCATGATAATAATACAATCTTAGGTTGGCTTTGGGAAGCAACACCTGAAAACAGAAAAACTGCTCTTGATTATTGTAACTTCACTGGAAAAGATTGGGGAATGGGTGGATATTACAGTGAATCTTGCCGTTCTGTTATAAGAACATTATGGCAAAGCACTGCTCAGCTTACAATCGTTCCTATTCAAGATTTATGTGGTTTTGGAAGTGATACAAAAATGAATCAGCCGGGAATTGCAAATGGAAACTGGGCTTTCCGTATAACTGAAGATTCATTAAATCAAATTGACAAAGAGTGGATTAAAAATCTAAACGATATATACAGAAGAAAATAACTTAAAAGAAAATTACCCTGCTGATGAAAAATAATTTTATTAATTTTCAATGCAGGGTTTTTATATAATGTTGCAAATCTATAAAAATAAAATTTTATCTCATGAAAATATTTTTTTTATAAATTAGAAAATATAAAGTTTTTTTATTCCGTTATAATACTAAATAAGTATTATTGTTGCTTTCTATTCCCCATTTGTTGAGGAAAAAATCAAAAGAAAACAGTTGAAAAACAGAAAAATTTATGTAATAATATTCCAAGATATAGTGAACAAAAATTATTTATAACACAATATATTGTGTTTCATGGAGGGATAGATATGATAAAAATATATGGAAAAGAAAACTGCAGCAGATGTGAAACTTTAAAAAGAACTTTAGAAAGAGAAGGAATTGAATTTGAATATACTCAAGATTTAAAAGCTCTTATGACAGCTGCAAGCAAAGCAAGAATAATGAGTGCACCTGTAGTTGAAAAAGATGGTGAATTTTACCCAATGGAAAAATTCCTAGAGGTTTTATAAAATGAGACAAGTTATAAATAGAGCTGGGATAAAAGAAGATCTTGATATAACAAAAATAAGAGAAAAACTTACAAGAGCCTGTGAAGGACTTGAAGTAAATATGATTGAACTTGAAAGCTGTATAGATTCAATATACCAAGAGAATATAACTACTAAAAAAATTCAGGAGTCTCTTATAAATCAAGCTGTTGCTATGACAAGCTTTGAGGAAAGTGACTGGACTTATGCAGCAGGACGCCTTCTTATGATGGAAACAGAAAGAGAAGTTTTCCACAAAAGAGGTTTTTCATATGGAAATTTATATAAAACAATAACTCTTTTAACAGAAAAAGGAATATATGATAAAAGGCTTCTTGAATATACAGAAGAAGATATAAAGGAACTTGAAAAAGCAGTTGATACTTCAAGAGATATGATGTATGACTATGCTGGGGCAAATATGTTTGTCAACAGATATCTTTTAAAGCATGAAGGAAAAATATATGAACTTCCTCAGGAAGTTTTTATGTGTATTTCCATGCTTCTTGCATTAAATGAAAAAAATAAAGTTGAAGTAGCAAAAAGATTCTACAATGCTCTTTCACTAAAGAAGATATCTCTTGCAACTCCTATCCTTGCAAATTTAAGGATTCCAAAAGGAAATCTTTCTTCATGTTTTATTACTGCTATGGACGACAACATTGAATCTATATTCTACAATATAGATACTATTGCCAAAATAAGTAAAAATGGAGGAGGAGCAGGACTTAATATATCAAGAATAAGGGCTAAAAACTCAATGGTAAATGGATATTACAATGCCAGTGGAGGTGTTGTTCCTTGGATAAAAATAATAAACGATACAGCTGTTGCTGTAAACCAGCAGGGAAGAAGAGCAGGAGCAGTTACTGTTGCTCTTGATTCATGGCATCTTGATATAGAAACATTCCTTGAACTTCAAACTGAAAACGGAGACCAAAGGGGGAAAGCCTATGATATATACCCTCAGGTTGTAATTTCAGATCTTTTTATGAAAAGAGTTGAAAATAATCTTTCATGGACTCTTGTAGATCCTTTTGAAATTCGTAAAAAATATAATGTGGAATTATGTGAACTTTATGGAGAAGAATTTGAAAAAATATATTCTCTTATTGAACAAGATAATTCCCTTGAACTAAAAAAAGTTATTAAAGCAAGAGAACTGTTTAAAGAAATAATGAAAGTGCAGATTGAAACTGGTATGCCTTATCTTTTCTTTAAAGACAGAGCTAATCTTGTAAATCATAATAGACATACTGGAATGATAGGAAACGGGAATCTTTGCATGGAAAGTTTTTCTAATTTTTCTCCTAGTAAAAACTTTAGAGAAGAAAATATAGAAAATAAAGGTGTAAGAACAGTTGATTTAGGAGAAGTTCATACATGTAACCTTGTTTCAATGAATCTTGCTGAGATTTTAAGAGAAGAACTTCCAGATATTATTGATACTGCTGTAAGAATTCTTGATAATACAATAGATTTAACAAAAACTCCTGTTAAAGAATCTGACAGACATAACTTTTTATACAGAGCCATTGGTACAGGAACTATGGGACTTGCAGACTATCTTGCAAGAGAATTTATGATATATGAAGAATCCCTTAATGATATAGATGAGCTTTTTGAAGAAATTGCTCTTTATGCAATAAAATCATCTGCTCTTCTTGCTAAAGAAAGAGGAACATACCCATTATTTAAAAATTCAGACTGGGATAAGGGAATCTTCTTCCAAAAAAACAGAGAATGGTATATAAATAACTCAAAATTCTCTGAAAAATGGAATGAAGTTTTTGATCTTGTAAAAAAATATGGAATGCGTAATGGGGAACTTACTGCTGTTGCACCAAATACTTCTACCTCTCTTCTTATGGGAGCATGTGCTTCTGTAAATCCTGCTTTCTCAAGATTTTTTATTGAAAAAAATCAAAAAGGAGCAGTTCCGAGAGTTGTAAAATATTTAAAGGACAGATCATGGTTTTATCCTGAGTTTAAAAATGTAAATCCTGAATTTTATGTAAAAGTTATGTCAAGAATAGGAAAATGGACTACACAGGGAGTCTCTATGGAACTTATCTTTGACCTTAACAAAAATATAAAAGCCAAAGATATATATAATACTCTTATGACTGCATGGAAAGAAGGGTGCAAATCTGTTTACTACATAAGAACTATACAAAAAAATACAAATATAATGAATGATAAAGAGGAGTGTGAAAGCTGCAGTGGATAGAAAAAAACTTTTTAATCCTCTGGGAGATGATTCTCTTACAGAAAGAAAAATCATAAAAGGAGACAGCACAAATATCTTTAATCTTAACAATGTAAAGTATCAATGGGCAAACCATCTTTACAGAACTATGATGGGAAATTTCTGGATTCCTGAAAAAATAGATTTAACACAAGATAAAAATGATTATGAAAACTTAACTGATTATGAAAAAAAAGCCTATGATGGAATACTTTCTTTCCTAATCTTTCTGGACAGTATTCAGACAAATAATATTCCAAATGTATCTGATTATATTACTGCCCCTGAAATTAATCTTGTTCTGTCTATACAGACATTTCAGGAAGCTGTGCACTCTCAGTCATATCAATATATAATAGAATCTATTCTTTCAAAAGAAACAAGAAATTCTATCTATGATAAATGGAGAGATGATAAAGTCCTTTTTGAAAGAAACAAATATATTGCAGAAATTTATCAAAATTTCTTAAATATTCAAAGTGATGAAAACTTTGCAAAAGTAATTATTGCAGATTATCTTTTAGAATCTTTATACTTCTATAATGGATTTAATTTCTTCTATCTTCTTGCAAGCAGGAACAGAATGATGGGAACATCTGATATTATAAGACTTATAAACAGAGATGAACTTTCTCATGTTGTTCTTTTCCAACAAATCATCAAAGAGATAAGAAAAGAAAATCCAAATTTCTTTAATGATGGCACTATATATGATATGTTTAAAAAAGCTGTTGAACAGGAAATTAACTGGACAAATCATATAATAGGAAATAACATTCTAGGAATTACTGAAATTTCAACTGAAAAATATACAAAATGGCTTGCTAATGAAAGACTTAAAGCTATTGGTTTAAAACCTGTGTATGAAGGTTTTGAAAAAAATCCTTACAAACATCTTGAAAAATTTGCTGATACTGAAGGAGAAGGAAATGTTAAAGCAAATTTCTTTGAAGGTACTGTTACAAGCTATAACATGAGTTCTTCTGTTGAAGGTTGGGACGAATTCTAAAATAATAAATAACAAAACTCAGTTTTATATTTTTATATTAAGGCTGAGTTTTCTTTTATTTTACAGTTAATTTCTATACTTTTTAATATTTCTAAATAAAATATTTTGACAAACAAAATAAAATATGATAAAACATAAATATCTAAAAACTGATAAACATATCAGCATAAATTTTTATAGGGGGAATTTTATGAAAAAATTAGCACTTTTATTGGGAGCATTAGCTGCAATTTCAGGATCAGCTTATGCAAAAGAGGAAGCTCCATCACTTGCAGTAACATATGTAGGGCAATCACTAGAGATTGACAACACTTCTGGAGGAGAAAACATTGGACAAGAAGTTCATTTTGGAAACTCTGTTGGTTTAGAATATAAAGATTGGTCTTTTGATGTTTTTGCAAGAAAAACATGGTCTATGGATACTGATGATGGAATACATTCTGCAGCACATAGAATTGATTTTGATGTTTGGAAAAATTATGAAAACTTCTCTCTAGGTTTCAGATGGAGACAAGAATCAGATATTGACGGATATTATTTAAGAACAAAATATGAGTATGGAGCATTCTCAGGTTGGATTGATGCAGCATATTATTCTACAAATGGAGATTCTGAAGTTGGAGACAACTACTACTTTGAAGCTCAGCCATTTAACTATACAATAGGACCTGTAACTTTAGGATATTATATTGAAGTTGGAAGACTAGCTGTAAATACAGAAAATGATGGATTTAAACATGATTACAGACAACAATTAAGAGCTTCTCTTCCAATCTATGAAGGAGAAAAATTAGCTCTTGGATTAGAATATAGATGGCAATTTGATACAGATGTAAAATATGATGAAAATAAAGCAGAAGGAAAATGGACAGAAGCTAGTCCTAATTCTCATATCTTCGTTTTATCAGCAAATTATGCTGTTACAGAAAGCTTATCTCTTGATGGATACTATCAATATGATATGTATAAATTTGACACTAAAGGACACGGAGACAGCTATATTGACGGTGGAGAAGATGACGGAAAATACTACGGTGAATTTTACTTAGGATGGACATACACATTCTAGTTTAATTGTCTCATATACAAAAACAAAACTCAGCCTCGGTTTTAACACCAAAGCTGAGTTCTGTTTTTATTAAGGATTTTATTTGGGTGCTTATTTAATTAAGATTTTATTTATTAAAATCTGTAAGAGATTCCTGCTGTTAATCTTGAGTCGTCTCCAGAATCACTCCACATCATTTCATATTTTCCATTTACTCCGAAACCTGTTTCATGTTCATAGTCAAATCCTACATGAGCAGTTCCTCTTGTTTTATCTACTTCAGGATTTCCTAAATTAATATCATCTATTCCGTAAACAGATATTACAGTTTCTTCATTTCTGTTTACATCAGCCATTGAGTATTTTACTCCTGCTTCAAGTTCAAGAACTCCTTTTTCAAAGTTAAATCCTTTTACTATGTTCATTCCTGCACCTGCTTCAAATACATGGACATCTTTATTATCTACTTTTACTCCGTTTCCTTCTGCATTATCCTGCATAATATAGTCATAAGTAAATGATAAGTTTGGTTCAAGTCTTACTGTTTCTGTAAGAGCTATATCTCTTTTAATATATCCTCCTAAAGTTATTGCAGAAGAATCAGCACTTCCTTTTCCATTTACTTCTAAATCACTTATTGTATATCCTAAGTTTCCTGTTAAATCAAATCCATTTACAGAATGTTTTGCATAAGCTCCTATATAGTAGTTATCTCCTTTAAGAGTTCCTGCATCTTTAACATCAATTTCTGTGTCTCCTCCTCCAAGAGCAATTCCTAAAGATGTATTATCAGATACACCGTATTCAATCATACCAACCATTGATTTAATATCGCTGTCATATCCTTTAACTTTGTTTGCTCCGTCATATTCAACATCAGAATTTATATATTTTGCATTAGCAAGCCATTCACCTTTATTTGCTTTTTTACCCCATTCATTTACAGCACTCATAAATGAGTTAGAAATATCTCTTGTAATTTTGTATCCTGTAGTTGCAAGAGTATCTCCTAAAGCACCTTTTTCATTAATTGCATTTGCAATAGATGAAACATCAGTACTATTTAAAACATTTAAGATTTCACTGTTTGAAGAAGCATTTTCAAGCATTTCTTCATAGATTCCTGAATATCTTTCATCAATATTCATTTCTTTTGTAGATTTTACTCTGATATCTTTTCCTTGTTCAGTTGCTTTTGTAAATATTGCAGAAGCTGTTATATTTTTTTCTCCTACATTATCTTTTAAATTATTAACTGTAGTATCAGCTATATCGTATTCTCCTCCTGCAACAAGTTCCATATCTTTTCCAATACCAATTTGGAATTTAGCATTATCTCCAAAAGTTGAATTTCCAATAACTTTATTTACAGCTTCATTATTTACAAAATCTACACCTGTTTCAACAGTTCCTTTAAGTTCTCCCATTAAAGTACCATTTTGGATAGTTGTTTTTTCTCCTGCTTTTGTTATTCCATTATCAAAACTTATATCTGCCTTTGCTCCTATTTTCCAAGTTTGATTATTTAAATCAAGAGTTTCAATATTTTTTAGTTGATAATCAAAAGTATCATGTGTTCCTGTTAAGTTTTTAAGATTTACAATATCGTCTCCATCTTTTCCATCAATTACTCCAACTTCTTTAAGAGCATTATTTATTGTTAAAATATCACTTTCTGTACCAAGAGTAATACTATCAACACTTATTGTATTATCAGAAGAAGTTTGTCCATCTCCAAGAATTAATTCAATTCCATGTTTAGAACTGCTTCCATCAATACCTTTTTCAATATTAATATTATTAGCAAGAGTAATAGTTGTAGAAACTTCTTTTCCTTCTAATTCTTTATCTGATTGGTTATCAATTATAAGTTTTCCTGCATTATTAACACCTGTACCACTGTCTTTTAAAGTTAAATTAGCAAGAGTAATATCAGTTGTTTTTCCTGCTGTTGTTTTTATAACTGCACTGTCAACTTCTTGAGTATTTGAATAAAATTCATCGTCTATATTTTCATATACAAGAGTTCCGTTTCCTTTTACTGCTCCAAGAACTTTTGAATTTTCTTCTATTGTTAAAGTTCCATTATCGCTAAGTTTTACAGCAACAACATTATTAAGAGCGTTTCCTTTATATCCTGTATATTCATTTCCTGCTATTGCATTAATAACTGAATTTCCAGAAAGAGTTAAATCTCCATTTACATTTAAAAGAGTTCCATCTTTTTCAAAATATCCAACTATAGAAGAATCAGTAAGAGTTAAATCATCTTTTGTGCTTATTACAACTTTATCAGTTTTATCATCTTTTCCAACAACAGTTGTAATATGATTTCCTGCTAAAGTTTTATTATCAAGAGTTACTGTTTCAGTTAATTTACCTTTTGTATATCTGTCAACAAATAAGTTTGTATTTTCTGCTAAAATTCCTCCTGTAAATTTCTTATCTGCTGTTACTGTATTATCACTTTGATTAGTAGCAACAAGCATATTTTTTCCTATTTCTGAAATTGTTATATTATTTTCATCTTTAGCATTTATTTCTATTCCGTTATTGTGTTGTTTATAAGCTTCTTTAAAACCTGTTCCAGTATTTTTTAAAATAACAACACCATTATTTTTTACATTTTTGCTTTCTCCTTTATCTCCTATATTAGCAAAAGAGTCATCATTATTTATTACTATTCCATTATTATGTATTCTTCCTGTTCCTCCTACAGAATACTGTCCTTTATTTGCAACTATACCATAGTTAAAAGATTCTCCTGCATCATCTGTAAAAATTCCAAGTCCACCTGTGTTAGCAATAATTCCATAATTATAGCTTTTTACTCCATCAGATATTGCTCCCCCTGCATTATCTCCTAGCTCTTGTCCTTTATCTCCCTTATTAGCTATAATACCATAATTATATATTTTTCCTTGATTTTTATTTGAAATAAAAGCCTGTCCTTTTTTGCCCTCATTAGCTATTATTCCATAATTATATGCTTCTCCATAATTATTATGTGTTCCAAAATCTATATATTGACCTAATTCTCCTTTATTAGCTATAGTACCATAATTATATATTTTAGTATCATTTAAATTTCCATATTGTCCATCATTACCATTATTTTTTATTATTCCATAGTTTATTAAATTATTTCCATATTGTCCTATATGATTATTATTTGCTATAACTCCATAATTATATACAAAACTTTCTATCCCGTTTGCTGCCTGTCCTCTTTGTCCATTGTTAGCAATAATTCCATAGTTATATCCAAATGAATCAACAATATTTTGTCCTTGACTTATATTTCCTATAATTATACCGTAGTTATAAGCTTCTCCACCCTCTCTTGCTCTTTGACCATTATTATTAGATGTGCTTATTACTCCATAGTTATAAACTTTAGCATTTACTCCCTCTGCATATTGTCCTATTCCATAAGCAGTACCATCCGTAGGCTCTGTAAATCCTGATGGTTTACCTCCTGTTATAATTCCTTTATTCACTGCTGTTTCATTATCTCTTGCAACTTGAGCAGCATAATATATTTCTGTTTTATTCACAAAAACTCTTTCTAAAGAAAATTCACTTCTTGTTTCTCCTGCTTTGATTATATTGTCTCCTGTATAAGATAAACCTGCTGAATAATTTCCATTATCTCCAAATAATTCTCCTGAAATAGTATAATTATTTCCAGAATTTCCTGCATTTACAGAATTTTTCCATAAAAGAGATGAACTTTTAATAATTTTTTTTGTTTCTTCTCCCATATATTTTGATAAATTATTTACATCATCTGCTTTTAAAATTTCCTGTCCATTCCAAATAATATCATCTTTTAAAATCTCCTCAGTTTTTCCTATTCCCTGAGTCCATTTGTTATATGGAATATATGCTCCATCTGCATTAATGGTAGGTTCTTGAGGTTCAGCACCAAAAGCCACTGCCCCTGTAATTAAAAATGAAACCACAACCCCCATTGTAATTTTTACTTTTCTTTTAAGAAATTTTTTTAATGAATTTTCTGCATAGTTTCTTCCCATAGAAATCTCCCCTTCTTAAAATATAATAAAGACTAAGTTATAAAATTATTACACAGCTTTCTTCCCATAGAAATCTCCCCTTCTTAAAATATAATAAAGACTAAGTTATAAAATTATTACACAGCTTTCTTCCCATAGAAATCTCCCCTTCTTAAGATTTCTTCCTTCATCATCAAAAACTGTATAATAATTTATAATTTTTTAAACATTCTTTATTTTTATAAATCGGGCTGTTTTTTTATTATTTTTAAATCTAAGAGTAATAAAAAAACAGTCTAATTTAGGGGATTTTAGACTGTTTAACTAGTTATAATTTTTTATACTTTTTTTTATAAATTCTTTAATCATATTTCAATGCTCTTGTCCTGATTATAGTCCCATCCCCTTTAATTGTCAACACCATTTTTCAAAAAAATTTTATATATTTTCTTACATATTCCAAATACCTTTATTTTCATATGTTTTCATAATTAAAAAAGATATTTTAAATTTTTATAATTTTCTCATTTGACTTTTTAAGAATTATTTTATATAATCCTCTTGCATAGATTTCTTATAGCAAAAATTTCTCCTTTATATTTTCTATATAAGGAGATACTAAAATGAAAAATTTTAAGAAAATCATGAAAAATACTGAAGAAAAAATGTTTATAACCTTACCCCATGAAAAATCTTCAAGGGGATAATGAAAAAATTTCATGCCCCCCATGAAAAATTTTCATACCAAAGATCATACTAATAATAATCATACTAATAAAATCATAAATAAATATATATAAAGGGCACGCTATATTATTTCTGCTGTCTCATTATGAGGAATAAAATTTCTTTCAATATCCTTAAGATTTTTTAATTCTTCCTGAACTTCATCATATTCTTCCTCTAAGCTTTTTATTATGTATTTTATTTCATGAGAAAGAGCATAGGACATAAGTATTTTATCTTTTAAATCTTTTTTTAAAGAGATATCTTTTTTAAAGACAGTAAAAGATTCGGGAGTTAACTTTTTCTTTAAAAAAACTAAAGTTATTAAGTCACTTCCGTATGTATTAATTGTAAAAAATGCAAAAAACAAAACTAAATACAAACCAAATATTAATTTTACTGTTTTTTTAAATTTCTTTTTGTATAAAATAAAAAAGGACAACAGTAAAATAAAAATAAAAACTTTTATACGAACTAACTCTGCTATAACTAATAATAAATCTAACTCTAATTCTGTCATTTAAATTCTCCATAATCATAACTTAATATAGTTTATCTTTATTTTTCAGTTTTTATATAATTCTGCCTCTAAAACAATTATATCCCTTACCTTTATAATTTTCAATATATAAACTTTTCTTTTTATTTAAATATTTTTTGTAAAGTTTAAAAACAGTTTTTATGTTATTTTTCTATTTTCTTGACAAAAGCTCACAAATGTAATATCTTAATTTTAAGATAAGTAAATTCATTAATACAAGGAGCAATAAAATGATATATGGAGAATTAAGAGAATTAAAATTTTATAAAGGAATTTCAGAAAATCTTGATAAAGCTATTGAGTGTATAGAAAGTGGAGTTTATAAAAATGGTGTTTCTGGAAAAAATGAAATAGATGGAGATAATCTTTTCTTTAACTGCCAAACTGTTACAACACAGCCTATAGAAGAGAGATTTTTTGAAGGACATAAAAAATATATAGATATCCAAATAGTTATAAAAGGAGAAGAAAAAATAGGTTATACTTCCCGTTCAAATGTTATAAGAACAAGCCCATGGAACAGAGAAACTGACTTTGAAAAATATGAAGGATCTGTTGACCATCTTTTTGACTTAAATGAAGATACATTTATTATTTTATTCCCTGAAGAACCTCATATGCCTCTTATACATGGAGAAAACGGCCCTATGGAAATTAAGAAAGCTGTATTTAAAGTTAAAATTAAATAAACATATAAAAAATAGGCTGTTGCATTCTCTAATTTATAAAAATAAAATTTTAGAATATTGAAAATATTTTTGTGATTTATGAAGTGAGTTGAACGCTAAAAAATGACACTGTCTGAACGAAGTGAGTTTGTCATTTTTAGTGAAACGAACAAT
>NZ_JADYUD010000017.1 GCF_021531595.1 Fusobacterium perfoetens | reverse complement strand
TTTAATTTCCTTTCAGCCTTTAAAGTAATTTAAAAATTAATAATCAAGAGATGATAAATACACAAAATTATTTACACTCTCTTACATTCTCTCTTTATACTTATTAGTTATTTAAAAAATCTAAAGCATATTGAACATACAATGCTGTTCCAATGGCAAATCCATCTTCATCCATATTAAATTTAGCATGATGATGAGGATACATACATTGTTTTTCTGGATTTTTTACTCCTACAAATGCCAGCACTCCTGGAACTCTTGTTGAATATGCAGAGAAGTCTTCTGCTGTTGTAAGTTTTTCTAAAGAATAAAATCCATTTTCTCCAAGAAGTTTTCTTACACTTTCTTTTGCAATTCCTGCACATTTTTCATCATTTATTACTGGAGCTGGATAAAACATATATTTCATTTCATATTCAGCTCTATACATTTCTGCTGTTCCTTTTAAAATTCTTTCTATTTTCTTAGGAATATCTTTTCTAAGCTCAGGATTAAAACATCTTGCTGTTCCCTCTACCACAGCATAACCTGGAATTACATTAGCAGTTGTTCCTGCCTGAAGTTTTCCAACTGTTATTACTAAAGAGTCATTTGGATTTGTCTCTCTGCTTACAAGGCTTTGAAGATTCATTACAAAAGCCGAAGCTGTAACAACTGGATCAACACATTGCTGAGGAAGTGAACCGTGTCCCCCT
Source organism: Fusobacterium perfoetens (assembly GCF_021531595.1). Classification (NCBI taxonomy): domain Bacteria; kingdom Fusobacteriati; phylum Fusobacteriota; class Fusobacteriia; order Fusobacteriales; family Fusobacteriaceae; genus Fusobacterium; species Fusobacterium perfoetens. The sequence goes on along the minus strand of NZ_JADYUD010000017.1, from coordinate 39,563 downwards.
TTACCTATTATTTTTATTTCAAAATTATCTGCTGATGCCATTCTTGGCCCTGCTTCAACTGAAACTTTTCCAACAGGAACATCTGACCATAGATGAATTGCGAAAGCTCCATCTACTCCTTCAAGAACTCCCTCTTCTATCATCTTATCTGCTCCTTGCCCAATTTCTTCAGCAGGCTGAAATACGCATCTTACAGTTCCTTTTATTTTATCTCTGTTTTCATTTAAAATTTTTACAGCACCAAGTAACTGAGCCACATGTCCATCGTGACCACAAGCATGCATTACCCCATCTTTTTGTGATTTATAATTTACTTCTGTACATTCTTTTACAGGCAGAGCATCCATATCTGCTCTTAAAAGAATACATTTTCCTTCATGCTCTCCTTTTATATCTACTACAACTCCTGTTCCTGCACATTCTTTAAATGGTATCCCCATTTTTTCAAGTTCTCTTTTTATTATTCTTGAAGCTTCAAATTCTTCCCAACTAAGACCTGGATTCATATGAAGCTCTCTTCTTATTTTTATGACATAATCTTTATTCTTTTCTGCTAATTCTTTTATCATTATCTTCTCTCCTCAATATTATGCTGGACCATATCCTATTTTTACTGCAATAGATAAGAATATTATTGCTAAAACAATCATTACTGCAATCAATGGCATTACAAATTTATACCAACGAGCAAGAGGAATCTTTCCATAAGAAAGGAATATTAAAAGTCCTCCATATGTAAACCAGAATATATTTGAAATTCCATCTCCAAACTGATAAGCAAGTATCATTGTTTGACGAGTAATTCCGATAAGCTCTGCAAGTGGCATTAAAATAGGCATAAGAGCCATTGCTTTTCCACTTCCTGATGGAACTAAAGCATTTAAAAGTGATACTACTATAAATACACCGATTGCTGATCCTATTGGTGGAAGCCCATCAAGAAGCTGTGATAATCCATTGATTATCGGATCAATAATTCCTCCTTGTTCCAAAATCCATTGAACTCCACGAGCAACACCAACTATCATTGCTCCTCCCATTGCTCCTTTTGAACCTTCTATAAAACTATCTGCAATATCAGAAGCACTCATCTTAGTAACAAATCCTGCAATAATTCCACTAAGTAAAAATACTCCTGTCATATCAACTATTGACCATTTTAATTTAAGCATTCCATAAACTGAAACTACAAAAGTTAAAACTAGAATTATAAGTGCTATAGACTGACTTTTTGTTATTTCTGCATTTTTTGAAAGGTCTACATTTAAATCAGAAACATCTATTCCTTTCATATAACTTTTTTCAGGATCTTTTTTTATTTTTGCAGCATACATTAAAATATATATAAGTGTTATTCCTGTAAAGACAAAATAAGCTATAAGTCTTAATTTTATTCCTGAAAATATTGGAAGCTGAGATACCTGATGTGCTATTCCAACTGTATAAATATTTGTTGGTCCTATTGCAAATCCAACCATAAGACCTAAAACAAGAATTGAAACAGCCACAATAGTGTCATATCCTAATGCTAAAAGTATAGGAATAATTAACGGAGCAAAAGGAATACAAACTTCTATCCAACCAAGAAATCCACCTAAAATAGCAAAAACTGCAAAGAATACTGTTATAACTAAAGGTCCACCTTTTGAACCAACTGATTTTACTAACTTACCTATTCCAGCATTTATTGCTCCAGATTTATTGTAAACCTCTATTGATCCACCAACTAATAAAATAAGAACAACCATATTTGCTGCACCAATTATTCCATTTGGAATAGCATTGAATATAGCAAGCGGAGATAATGCCGCTTTTTCTATAACATGATAACTTCCAGGAACAACAACAGTTCTTCCATCAACAATTTGACGATCAAATGTTCCAGGTGTAATAACATATGATGCTAAAGCACAAATAATAATAACACAAAATAACAAACAAAAGGCATTAATCTTTATCCCTTTTTTCTTTTCTTTCATTTACTTACTCCCCCTTTATTTTTTACATCAATTTTGGAATAAAAAACCCCACCTCCTACACAATTCCAAAATTTTTAGTTATAGATTTTTTATATATTTTTTATATTTTTTTAATACACTTTTTATTAAAAAAAATCATTTTTTTTGTAATTTAATGTTATAATAGGATTATATCCCTTGTTCTTATTAATATCAAATTCAATTTTTTCATTATTATATATAAAAAAAAATTATAAGTAATATAAGCATAATTTTTTTAAATTAAAAGTTTTAATATAATTGTTGTGTGCTACTTGTGTGCTATACCAAAAATCGTACATAATTTTAACATCTTATCATTCAAAAATGACCTTAGAAAAGGCAGAGAGATTTTTTCTTTCTGCTTTTTTATTTTCCTATTGACATTTTAAAAAATATGAACTATAAATATATTAAAGATAGATAAAATATAAATAATAACATATAAATGATAACATATTATGTTTTTAAATGTTTAAATTTGTGATTAGCATTTATTAATAGCACAAACAATTAATATTAACACTAAGTGTAAAAAGAGGGATATAATTCCCTCTTTTATTTTTCTTTATTCATTTGTAAATCTAAAAGTTTTTCTACATTCTTATCTACTTTATTCATCTTCTCATCAAGAGCCCCCACGATAACATTGAACTCTCTTCTAGTGACATAATAGTCAGGCATCGTCTCCCTAGAGTGTTCTAAGTTTTCTAATCTTCTTGTATGAGACTTTTCTATCTTTTCTACATCTTCTGCTATTTTTATAATTGCACTTCTATTCTCTTCTAATTGTTTTGCATTAGTAAACCAAGTTGTAACTACTGCTACAATTAAAGCTGTTATTAAAGCAGGAATTATTTTATTAACAAACTCTTTCATAAGCAACACCTACTTGTTACATTCTGTACATTCTGAATATTCCTTAGTATTATGAAATACTGCATGGAATATTTGGTCGTCTACCTTGCTGTCTGTCCTTTTTACTAATTCTCTTAAGCCTATTATTACTATTTTTTCTACTGTCGCTGTTCCAAAATATTTTATTATGAAAAACTTTAAAAATTTAATAACTACACTTCCCATACCCTTTTACCTCCTAAGCATTAAATATTTTAAATCCGTCTACATTTGCACAATCTATATGTACCCATGTAGGAGTATCTTTAATATTCTCTATTCTAGATATTAAATAGAACTTATCTTTATTATCTACTATTTCTTTATATACTTCTTGTGCAGAGAGACCTTTAACATTAAAATCAACTGCTTTTCCCAAACAGTGTTGACTAACATAATAATCTTTTTTATTCGCTACTAGTTCGTCTTTATTTGCTCTTAGTCCTCTTTGCTGTAGATTGCCACCCCATAGCCAATTATTTACAGTAATAGGTCTATTAAAATGTTCTCTTAATAAATCTAGAACTTTTATTAGTCTTGTATCTATAAATTCCCAAGATTTATCGCCATATTTTTTGTATACAGCTTCACTCACTAATTCTTGTATTTTAAAGTATTTACTTCTCATTTTTACCTCCAAAAATTATTTATTATAGTTTGTAATTTTTAATTATTACTTCATTCTTTTATTTACTCAAAGATTTATACATAATAAAAATTTATAAAAATAGCTTCTAAATTTAAAATTTTCTGTCCGATATCTGTTGGTAGTATAGATGTTCGTTATGATAATAAAAACCCTGCAGAACTTTACAGTGGTACTACTTGGGAACTCGTAACTTCTGATAAGTATATTAGAACAGGTAATACTCCTTTAAGTACAGGTGGAAGTAATTCTTTAAGTATTGCAAAGGCTAATCTTCCAAACATTAAACTAAAAGTAGCCCAATTTTCTATCTCGGGCATAGAACACGAACACTTTATTGCTAACACTAGTACAGTTAACGGAAATACAGCTGCTACTTCATTAACTAGTGCCACATATCTTGCTAGATACAATGGACATAGTGGTTACGAAAGATATATTTTAACTGGGAACTCTACTGTCGCAACAGTGGGTAAAACTTCTAAATCAGGTAATGGTTCTTCTTCTGCAAGTCCATATACAGAGGCACTAGGAAGTGGTACAGCTTTATCTATTCAACCTGCCTACATAACACTTAAGTTTTGGAAAAGATTAACTTAATCTCTTCCATGCTTTTACTGTAATATGTTCGGGATTGATAGAAATAGGAGTACCATTACCCATATTAGTAGTATATGGAGAAACATAAGATGTGCCACTTCCTGAATCAGAAGTCTTACTCAATGTTGGAGTTCTTGATGTTGTAGCTAAATTATAGTTACCATAACCACCAAACGAACCAACTTTTGCCAGATATCCTGTCCCAGTTATAGTAAGAGAACCTGTTGTATCTGTATTTATCATATAGTGATAATGATTTATTCCTGATACAGATGTTTTTTCTACTTGTAATTTTTCAGCAGGTAAATTAGCTTTAGCAATTTTGATAGAATTACTTCCGTTCTGCTGTAATGGAGTACTTCCAGTTTTTAAAAGCTTATTATCAGGTAACAGTTCCCAAGTCGTACTTGGGTATAATTCAGCAGGATTACTTGTGTTATACATGAATAAAATACCACCAACAGGTACAGGAACTAAGTTCAAATTTTTAAATTTAGTACTTATTCTTACTAAATTAGCCCTGCATTTTTCCTCATAAGAAGTATTCTATCTCTTTGTATTTCATCATTTTGATGTTGAATATAATGATTTTCTGTAACTGCTGTACTATTATGTCCTGCAAATTCACTTGCACTTTTTACATCAAGCAACTTTGACACATTATTTATAGATGTTTTTCTAAGAGTATGAGGATATAAACCTTTTATTCCAATAAGTTCTCCCATTTTTCTTACTCTTTTTCTTATAGCTATCTGCGACATTTGTTTCCATTCGTGATTATGCCTAATATAGAAAATATAGTCTGTATCCACTCCTTTTTTACTTCTTTCTGTGAGATATTTAAGCATTAAATCCTTTGTAGATGAGTAAAAATATAGAGTTCTAATCTTTCCCATTTTCTCTTTAACATTGTGAAAACAGCAATTTTCTATATCTAACTGAGATAATTTCAAGCTATGAATTGCTGATATTCTAAAACCACTATCCAAGAATAATTGCCACAACAACTTACTTCTTAAATCAAACTTTCTACTTTGCCCCATAAGTATTTCTACTGTAAAAATCTGTTTCCAAGTAAGATAATATTCTTTCCTTACCTTGTCTTGTGCTGTAACTCTTAATCTTTCTATCTTGTCATTGAAAGGATGATATTGAATTTTATCTCTTCTTACACACCAACGATAAAATGCTGATATAGCTACAATCTTATTTTTAATATTCTGTGCATGATTACCTTTTTCTCTGCAATAATTTATATACCTCTCCAAGATAGGAACAATAATTTTTAAAGTATCTTTACTTATCAAATATCTATCATTCTCAAACTCTTTAAGATATTTAATAAACTGTGTCATGTAACTCTTATAAGTAACATAAGTGGTATCTTTAGTTTCATAGTGAGTTGCATAACAGCTTTCTAAATATTCGTTGTATAAATCTAAGTTTCTTTTCATAAAATCCTCCTGATAATATAAATTAACCCTATATTATCAGGAAGATATATTTTTTAATTAAAAAACTTATTAAATTTATTTTTAAACTTCTCAAGTGCTGCCGAAGGCTTAGGAAGTTCTATTCTTGCTTCAATTTTGTATTCAGAAACATCTTCAACTATTAAAGCATCGTTTTCAAAAAAGTTTTCACAATCTTCCATGAATTTCAAATAATCATCAAGCACACATTCTCTTTTCATTTTTTCAAAATTTCTAGGTGTATCAAGTTTCTTGTATGCCTCATATTTTTCTTTTAAATCTAGCATTCCTGTTTCTCTTTCGTAAATCTCTCTCATAATTTCTAATTCTGCTCTGTTTAACATAAAACATCATCTCCTTTATTTTGTTAGTTTAAATTTATTTTTAAATTCTTTTAATTTATTAGAAGGTTCAGGAATATGAATTGCAGCATATCCAACTGGTTGAGTTTCTTGAGCACTTAATGTATAAATAAGCCCTCTAAGTTCTATCATCATATTTAGATATTCAGTAGCTAAAGCTTCATCTTGTAATTTCATTTCTTGTAGAGTTGAAGGAGTATCCATTCCTTCATATTCTCTATATTGCGATTGAACTATATCTAAATTTGTTGTTTTATCAATCCATACATGATTTTTCTTATCCCATTCTTGCACAATAATATTTTGTCCTTCTAATCTAGGAACAGTAATTATTTCTTCATTCTCATTTACATATTGTCCGTCATTTATAGTAACAATTTCTTTTTTCTTCTCAAGAACAACTTCATTTTCAGCAAGTTTTCTTTTGTTATACTTAACTTTTTCATATTCTGTCATTCCTCTTACTAGGTCTGTTTCAGAATCATATATAACTTCATTTGGGAGGTCAGCCATATTTTCGCCTATATATTCAAGAACTTTTCCACCGTAAAGTTCTTTATAATTTAAAATTCTTCTTCCTCTTGAAACTCTGCATACACAAGGAGAATAATTTTTTAAGCACTCTTCTTTATCTATGTAAACATAGTTATTATTATCCTCTTCTCCAAATATATCCTCTTTGGAAATAGTTTCTGTTTCATCTAAAAGTCTTTCTTCTGCAAAAGTAGAAACAGGAATATATTCTTTAACTTTTCCTTGCTCGTCTATGTAAAGATAGCTTGGAAGATAGTCTGCTTCATATTCTATTAAAGTTATATTTCCAAAATTTTCTTTGCATTGTTTTAATAATTCCTCTTTTTCTTCTTCGTTTAAAGCATTTTCGGATTTATAATACATTTTCGGTAAATGATTTTCTAAAATTTCTTTTTTATCTAAGTAATAAAACATTTTATATCTCCTTTCTAAAAAAATTGATTATATTAAAATTAAAAAATATTTATCATATATTTGATTGTGTTTCCCCAAAAAGTTATAATTATTCTAAAATAACTTTTTTACGAGGTGATTAAAATAAAAATATTAAATCAAGACGAAGAAATGCAATCTTTTTACTATATACACATTCATGATGAAATGAAAAATATAAGAAACATAGATACTTCTTTAAATAAAGAAATTAGAATAAACTCGTGCCTTGAACTTTCACGATTACAAAATGACCTTTATAACAATAAAATTTTACCTAAATTTATACATAATAATCTTTTAGCAATAGAAGCAAATATAGAGTTTATTCGTCAAGCATATTATAAAGATTATCCTTCAAGATTTTCTTGTATTTTTGCTGTTGCTGATTTAGAAACCTTAAATTTAATAAAAATTAAATACAACTGGAATTCTCCTATTAAGAAAATAATTCCTTCTCCAGAAGCTAAAATAATAAAATGCGACATGAATTGGATAGATTTTTTAAGAACAGCTCCACCATATAATCAAGACCATTATATTTATTACCTTGCAGGTATTGACTTTAAGGAAGCCTTTCCAAAACTTAATATTATTCCTATTTATGAATATTTAATTGAAGGATACTGTGAAATCGTTGATGTCTGATTATGGGTTTGTTTTACTAAAGTAAAATGTTCTACATTTATTTTTTTCTTAGGTAAATTTTTTTTAATTACTTTTTTCATGATTATTCTCCTTATTTTTTTACTATAAAAGTTTCTAAATTTAAAAATTTGAACTTAGTTCCTGTTCCTATCGGAGGAATACTGTTCATGTATAATACCTCAAATCCTGCTGAATTATATCCAAGTACAACATGGGAACTGCTACCTGACAATAAGTTTATCAAGACAGGAGCAACTCCATTAATACAAGCAGGAAGTAATAGTGTAAATATCTCTAAAACCAATTTACCTGCAGAAAAGCTACAAGTAGAATCTTTTAACTTAACTAGGGGTACAATGGATATTACCGGTGCATTTGTTTCTATTCAATCAGTTGATAAATACACATCAGGAGCTTTTCGTGCATTAAGAACTGGTTGGGTTGGAGACTTAGGTGCTGGTGCTGTAATTGGTGGTGAAAAGATAGAATTCCAAGCTTCTCGTTCTTGGACAGGTAGTACAAATTCTGCAAGTCCCTACACTGCTCAAATGGGTAGTGGAACACCATTATCTATTAATCCCGAACATATTACAGTAAAGGCATGGAAAAGATTAAGTTAGTCTTTTCCAAAACTTTAGAGTTATGTAAGAAGGTTCTATTGTTAGAGGTGTGCCATTTCCAAGTACTTCTGTGCTTGGAGATATTGAACTTGTACTCCCTGAACCTGAGTCTGATGTTTTTCCTACATTAGCTACATTACTAACACCTTTTAAAAAAGAGTCTGTATAAGCACCTTTTGCACATTCTTTTATTAAATAGTTAGTGTTTGTAAGATTTCCTGCTCCGTCATTTCTAGCACCATAAGCTATAAAATGATAGTGATTTTTTATAGTAGCAGACACACTATCTATTTTTAATTTAATGTTTGGAAGATTTTCCTTAAGGATACTTACAGAATTACTACCACCAGTTTGAAGTGGAGTATTACCAGTTTGTATATATTTTCCAGTTGTTAGAAGTTCCCAAGTCGTGCTTGGATATAACTCTGCAGGATTTTTATTATCATAACGAACATCTATACTTCCAACCGAGATTGGACAATAGTTTTTAAATTTAGTATCTATTTCAGGTTTAGTATAATAGTTTTCTAAACTCAAATTTCCCCATTCAGCACTACCATTTCCATTGTTTTTTAAAACTTGTCCAACTGTTCCTCCTGTAGGAATATGCTTATATCCTGCTCCTACTGGATGTGTATATTCAGGATTTCCACTCAATGTACCATCTTCTGTTATAGTAAGATTATCTCCTATTTTAACTCTTCCTAACTCTGTTTTATTTGCAACTTTATTTGATACATTTTCTATACCTTTTGCAATCTTAGATAATTTCATAAATGACCTTGAAAACTTTCTAAAGTCAGCAGGATTTTTTAATCCTAAAACTTCAAGAGCATAATCTTCAGTTATTAAATCATCAACTTCTGTATTTAATTGATTTTCATCAGTAATTACTTTACTCATATTTTTTTACCTCCTTTAAGAGTTATTTTTTACAGTAATTTCATAAAAAGCTGGACTAAATTCTTTTATATGTTCTAAAAAATCAGGTAGACTTGTAATATTATTAATATTATCTTCAAGAATAATTGTTACAGATTTCTTTTTCTTATCATTTATTACATCAATTACATTTCCTAAAATAAAAAGTTCACACATTTTTAATATATAAGCAAAATTAAAAGTGCTGTACTTTGTTATTTCTCTTGCAATTAATATATTTTGTCTTAATTTAACTCCAAGTTCATAATTTGTATTAATACCATATATTTTTTCAAGCCTTTTCAAAGAAATTGCTGTTGCTGTTGTAATAGATAAGCTAGAAATATATTCACTTTTTAAAAGTTCTATTTTTTGAAGTTCCCTAGAAATTGCTTTTGCTAGTTCTACAATTAAAGAATCTTTTCTTTCATAGCTTGGAAGATTATTTAATATTCTTTCAACAAAATCTTTTGAAGCTGCTACACCTAAGACTGTGATAATGGTTTTAACTTTTAATTCCAGTAAATCTTTTTTTACTGTTATTAATTGCTTTGCTGTTACATCTGATGAAACTATTAATTTATCTTGAGTATTAAAAGCAAAATCATGAACAATATCATCTAAATAACTTTCTAGGTCAAATTGTAATTGTTCTTCTACATATTTTTTTAAAGCTATTTTTGACATAAAACATCACCTAGTCTACTTTAAAAATAAAGAATGCTTGAGGTATTTTATAAATATCTGCCGCTCTTATTTCTTTTGTATAGTCTAGTCCTGAATAAGCCATTAATTCTCCACCTGTTGGTGCTGTAAATAGTCCTATATGAGTTATCCAACCCCAGTTTTCAGTTGCAACAGGGAAATTAATATCATTACTATTATATGTTTCCCCATTAACAGGCTCTTCAAATATTATTTGTTGCCTTTGATATGAAGCTCCTGTAACTTCCTGAATATTTGTAGCATTATCAGTAGGATTGGCTTTTAAAAGTCCTAGATAGAAATTTTTCTTTCTAAAATAGTCATTTATTATTAAATTTTCTCCTTTATGTGTAAGTCCTGCCATTCTATCCTCCTATAATTTCTGCAAAGTAATTGATTTTACTTTACATAATTTATTTTCATTTAAAACTATATCGTTTCTAGTTCCTGCAACTGTAACATCTCCAATTTTTGTTATACAACCTGCATGTTGAATTATTTCTACAATATCAAAGTAATAAATTTTCTCCTTGAAAAGATTTTCAAAGAAGAAATTATTTAAAACTTCTGTCAATTTTGTTTTTGCAGCTTCATCATTAAAATCTGAACTGATAGATCCTTTTACAACTATATCAACTTTATTAATTTCAACTCCCTCAACTGTGATATCAATATCAGAGATTATTTCTAAATCAATATAATCTTTTACTTTCTTTTTTAATTCTTCAGAAACTGTTTCTGTATCTTTTTGAGTAATAACAAGTTTTACAGTACCTGCACCATTAAATCTAGGAATACAATGAGAATGCTCCACTCCTGAAACTTCCTTTGCCTTATCTTCAAATACATATTGATTCCATGAAATACGAGGTTTTCTAATATAGTTCAATGCTCTTGTCCTTAGTTCATCATCTGTTTCTGTATCTTTCCCATTTGTTATATTTTCTAAGTTTTCTACACGAGATAGTCCAGTGTATTCTTGTCCAAACTTATTTATTTGTCCTACTTCACAATTTCCTATTACTCCTGCTTTTGTGCATTGAATATTTACTGTTGTAGAAATATTTTCTATTGTTTTTTCTTCCATAACTTCATATTCTGTTGCAGTAGATGAATTAATAACAATATATCCTTTTTTTATAATACTTCCATTTACTCCTGTAATTTTAACTTTCCCAGTAGATTTAACAGCTTCTTTTCTTGTAATAGCCTTATCAGCACAAGAAACATCTAAATCCGTTCCTGTTGCTGTATCAATAAGTCTTTTATCAAGTTGTTCAGAATAATCATCTTCTTCTTTTACCATTTCAATCGCACAAGATGTTATTATATCTCTTGCAAAACTTCCTTTTGAGGTATTATAAGAAATCATCTCTGCCATATCTTCAACTTTTTTATTTATTCTTTCTAATTCTGCCATTAATTTTTAAGCACCTCCTCTACCTCAAAGGCTGTATCTTCAAGTTCAATAATAAATCCGCAATACATTTTGTCATCTATTTGTATAAGCTGCAGATAATGTACTTCTTTTATATCTTTATGATTTAATAAAGAATTGTAAATATCATCTTTTATAAGCTCTATTAAGTCCATATCAGGATATAGCTGTTGCCCTCTATATTTATAAAGATTTATACCAAAAGGGTATCCCACATCTTTTATATAGCAGTTCCACCTATCTCTTTCAGTGTAAAACAACTTCTTTATCCATTGCTTTATAATTTCAATTTTGTCATATGTTCTGCTAGGTTCTAGTCCGTTATATACAAATTCTCCTTTATCAAAATCAAAGATAACATCTTTTTCTTTTATAGTTTCTTCTGCTTGAATTTCTTTTTCTGCTTCAATTTCAGCTATATTATCATTAATTTTTAAATAGCTTATAGGCAATGTCATAATCTCACCACCCTATCTATTAAATAAAAATATTCTTCTTTATTTGTAGGTAACATTAGAACTTTATCTCCTACCTTTAAAGTATCTGTCCATTGTATAGTCCCCTCTGCTGAATAAGTTCCTTTCCCTGATAATTTCTTAATAGGATGTGCAGGGTGTGTAGAAACAGGCTCAGAACTTGTTGTATTCTCAAAATCATATTGAGAAATATTACCTTTTAAAGAATATGTTCTTTCATAACCTACAATTTTTTCTATACTAATCATAATTTTATGATTTTTTATAATAATTCCATTTTCAAGTTTAACTTCTAATTCAGGAGGAGCTTTTACGACTTCTCCTGTAACTGCTCCAAGCCATAGAGGATTGTCCCTCTTCTTTATGATTTCTGCCAATTTCACAATGCTTTTGTGATATTTTTCTGTTTTATTCATAATTAATTCACCTTCTCTAATTGCATTGTGCAATTAAACATAGTTTCATGATTACTGAAAGTATATGTAATACTTACAACTTCATAAACTCCATTTATTCCATAATTCTCATAGTTAATTTTTAAAAGTTCTCCGTCAAATATAAATTCACTTAAAGTTGGAATTTCAAGAGATATTGTTTCCTTAACTTTATTTTCTTGTGATAAAATACTATCTGCTGTAATATTTCCACCATTAAGGTCATTATCTTTATAAGATACAAGTTTCTGCATTAAACCGTATTTATCAATATTGCCTTTATCTTTTGCTCCACTCATTTGAATATATTCTTTTCCTGATGTCTTATAAACTTTGATAGAATTGTGCATTTCCTCAATAGAATGTGTTCTCTTAGGTTCTTTGATATAATTTAAAGCATTAAATGAATAATCGTTTAAAACAGCTCTCAAGCTCTCTAAAGGTATGTACTGATTTCTTAGAAATTTATTTTTTTTACTTCTTTCAAAATGGAATTTTGTATCTCTATAAAAAAATCTAAAATCTTGATTTTCTAAGTCCTTTATATTTTTTATAATCTCCTTGATGATTGCTCCTAGAGTTTTGCCAAAATAAATTTTATCTATCATTGTATTTGTAGTTTCAATGTTTCCTGTTTTCCCACCAAAAGTTTCAATTAACTTTCTTACTACAATAGAGCTTTCAACATCTTCAAATTGATATATTTCTTCATTTTTATTAAAGTACCAAGCATAATCTACTGCCTTAAATGTGAAGTTTGTAATATCTCCTGAAATTATAATTCCTGAGAATATTTCTTTATTATCTAGTTTAATAACAATAATATCTCCAATTTCTATATCATTAAAAATATTGTTTCTTGTTATCTGTAAATCTAAAATCCATGCAAATTCATTTATAGATTTTTTTAATTTCATACCGTCTTTTACGATATTAGTTATATCTACTGTCTGACTTGCTGTATTTTTTATACAATAAACTCTTTTCATACCTACCACCTACTTACTCAAGTTAAATGCAGACGGTTTAAATGAATAGAATTTTGACTCGTTCTCATAAATACTTGGGTCTTTTGCTTCTTTGAACTCAATAGTAAATTCAATATCTCCTTCAGATGTTGTATTGTATTCAAATTTAGTAATATATACCTTTTGAACAATACCAATACCTGTGATAACTAATTTAAGTGGAGATTTTTTTAATTTTAATTCCTCTAATGTATTTGCACAATCTATGCCAAACAATTCATAATTTGATGAAAAAGGATAGTATACAGACGGAAAAAAAGAAGAAAATGAAATTGTATGAAAATCTGTATCTTTAATGTAATTTATTTTACCTGCTATTGTGTCTACTGATTGCTCTATATTATTTGCAGTAAAATTTATCTTTGCAGGAACAATAGGAAATTTGAATATAGATAATTCAACACCATTTCTTTCCTCTGCAACTGATATTTGTATATTTTTCATTATTTTTGAAAAAGCATACACTTTATTTAAAAGTCCTGTTTTACCTAAAAGTGAATTAACATTACTTGCAATTCCACCTGTTATTTTTTGAGTTGCCCACTCTGATAATTGTGTTTTAGGGTCAACATTTGCTAGAATACTTGTCTTTTTCAATCTTTCTAGTGCTTCATTTACTATAATTCTCACCTCCTACATATTACCTAACATTACAACCAAGTCTTCAACAATATCTGAAGCTATTGTTTCTTTATCATTTACTATATAAGTATTACCATTCTTTTTAGTTTTCATTTCTGCATAAATTTCTTTTAATGTTTCTAATTTTGTAGAAATTAATTGTAATGTATTTATTATAAGTTGTTCTGATGTTTCCTGTGGAGTAGAAGTTTCACTTACTTCTGAATTTCCTGTATAAATATTACCTTGTGATGTATTAATAACTTTTGAGCCTTTTAAGTAATATCCATTATGTTTTATACCACCACTTCCACTTGCTCCACCTGTAAATAAATAATCTGTATTAACTCCTGCACCTACTGCTGTTTCTTGTGATGTTCCAATTCCTGCTTGAACTTCTTTCTTATGTTTCTCAATTTCTTTTTCGTAGTCCTCGTCTGTCTTTCCTTGAGTTCCTGCTTTGAAAAATTCTTTTACTTTTCCAAATCCTGCTTTAACGATGTTTACAGCGTCGCCTACAAAAGTGAATTTTTTAACCCAACCCCATAGTTCTTTTAACCATTTGATTAAAGGCTCTATTGACTTCCTAAATCTATCCGATTTTTGATATAAGAAAGCAAATCCCGCTCCCGCTCCTACAATTCCTGCTATAATTAAACCTATTGGTCCACTTAAAACTGCCATTGCTGTATTTAAGCCCCATGTAACAGCTGTTGTAATAGTAATTTGACCTGTTAAAAGTCCTAACACTGCTGAATAAAGTTGATGTGCACCTGTTGCTATTGCTGTAATCATTGAAGAGAATTTAAAGGCGGCTATCTTTTTATAGATAGTTGACTCGTGGATTTTTTCCCAAATAGTAGCACCTATTAAATATGCTTTATAAGTTCCATATCCTGCTATTAAGCCTATTATCGCAAAACTCATAGTGTCTGCCATATAACTACCTGAATTTAACCAATCAATAAAACCTGTCCCGACACTAATAATTTCAGTAACTCCATTTATTAAAGAAATTACTGACGGTTCTAAATATTCTCCTAAAGATATTCCTAGTCCTTCTGCTGCTGAGCCCATATTTCTAAAAGCCCCACCTACTCCGTTATTAAGTAAGTTTGCCATATTTTTTGCAAATCCTTGGGAGTTTTCTATATCTTTAATAAGACTTTGTAATTCTTCCTCTGGGACTTGTAAAAGTCTTTTTATTACTTGTGAGCCTTGTTCTCCAAATACATTATTAATTAAAGTTCCTGCTTGAACTTCTTCCATACTTGAAGTAGCTTTTTTAATATCTTTTAAAATATCTAAAAAGTTTCTATATTTTCCATCTTGTGAAATATTTACACCTGCATTAACTAAAATTTTAGCTTTTGCTTGATTTTGTAAGGCTGAGAATACAGATTGTAAGTTTGTTCCTGCTCTTCCATCTGCTAGCATTTCATTACCAAGTTTTCCAAGTATTCCTAAAGTTTGTTGTAAATTCATTCCAAAGTTCCTTGAGTCAACACCTGCATATTTTAAAGACTCTCCTAGTCCTCTTACATCTGTTGTAGTTGCACTCGCTGTCTTTGCTAGCATATCTCCAACTGTTGAACTTTTAGAAGCGTCTAATTTAAACATTCTTAAAGCACCTGCTGTAATACTTGTAGCTTCTCCTAATCCTAATTGTGAAGCTGTCGCTATGTCTAATATTCCTGAAGTAGCTGCTAAAATTTCATTACTTGTAAATCCTGCCTTAGCAAATTCAAATTGGGCTTCTGCAGCTTCACTTGCACTCCATGAAGTAGTATCTCCTAATTGTTTTGCTTGATATCTTAATAGTTCCATTGTTTCTGCTGTTGCTCCTGTTGTTGCCTGAACTCTTCTTGCCACATCATCAAAGGAAGTAAATAAGTCTATTGATTTTTTCATTCCCATTCCAACTGCTGTTATACCTGCTATATTTTTCATTTTAGATATAAACATATCATATACAGGTAAACTATTTTTAGTTTTATTAGCTAATTCTTTTAATTTATCAGCAAATTTATCTACATTTACTCCAGCTTTTCTTGCTTCTTGTATAAGTTCTTCAAATATATCACCAAGTTGCTCTAGATTTTCTTTACCTTGAACTTTGGTTACAAGTTCTATATACTCTCTTTCTGCCATTCACTCACCCCCTTTTATTAGCTTTCTTTTCTTCTACCTCAAGCATAAAACAAGCGTCTAAAAATGCTTGCTCTATGTTGTTCATTTCAGATAATGACTTATTAAATATAGATTGCCCTTTTAAACTCCAATGATAAATTCTATATAAATTATCATTAGTTTTTATAAGTTTTTTATATCAGCAACCAATCTAGCTTTAGTCTGTGTTATTGTTAATCTTCCTAAGTGCATTATCATGTCCTCTATTTCTTCTTCTGTAAATACTTTTCTTAAAAGTGAAGATTTATTATTTACTTTAAAAGCTTTTTGAACATCTTTATTTGATAAATCAGGTGTAATCATGCATTCGCAAAGTTGATAATATTTATCTTCATGTTCCTGAGCTGATAAAATAATAGTTGTAGTAGGTTTTTGTAAGACAACAGTATAATCTTCAAATCCAAGTTCTTTAAATCTCGGAATTTCAAGAGTTATTTTTGTTCTTGTTTCTTTTTTATTTTTTAATTCCTCTGCTTGTTCTATAAGTTTTTTAATATCCATGCTTTCCTCCTAAAATTTTGTATAAAAAAATCACACCTTTAATTAAATAGGTGTGATTATAGATATATTTATATTTGTTTTAATAAGACTTCTCTTTTTTTATTATACTCATCTTGAGTTATTATTCCTAAATCAAGAAGTTCTTTTAATTTTTTTAAATTTTCAAAAGGATCACTTTTTACTTCTGATTTATTTTCAAGCTCTTTTTCTCTTTCCGACAATTCGTTATATACTTCCTCAAAGAAATCTTTTATTTTAAGATATTCATCTTCTTCAAAAGAAAATTTATATTTATCATTCATAATTACTTGTTTAAAATATTTATAACTATCTTTTAAACCAGTCATTCCTCCAACTATTGCTCCTGCTCCACCAACTAACAGACCACCAACAATAGCTCTTTTTACAATACTTTTTTCTATTTTCTGACTTGCATCTTTTATAACTAAACTTTCAATAGTATCTTTATTAAATAAATAAAACTCTTTATCTCCAAAAAACTTTGGTGTTCCTTTTGTTATAAAAAATATTTTTTTATCAGGATAGTATGTAAGTGGTTCAGGAATGCCATTAAAATTTTTTGCCTGTATTATTTTAGCTTTTGCCTTTATTATTCCAACTTCTACTATATTTTCATTTAAAGGATTATAAATCTTTATTCCCATAAAATCACCCCGTTGTTTAAATTGTAGTATTAATTTAATGATAGTACACAACTATATAAAAATCAAGATATAAATATATTTAAAATCACACCTATTCAATTTCCAATGTCCAATAAAAAAATCCTCAAATGAATAATCACCTGAGGATTTAAAATTATGCTTGATTATCTATGCAACATTTTTAAATTTATTTATAAAATAAATTTGTCCTTTTCCTGTTACTTTTACAGTTTTGCTTATTGATATATGCCCGTCTGAATGAGTAATAGCTGTTTCTTTAATTTCAAATAAATTCATTTCCATTGCTCTTTGTGTAGGCATATTATAGTCTGTTCTCTTACTTATTTTTATTAAATATCCATTATCTCTTAACCAAGCAAATAATCTTTTTTGTCCTATATCATAACCATTTTGTTTTATCAGCTTGGCAAGTTCTCCGATTAATATTGAAGTTTTAGAAGTTTCCACAGCTTCTGCAAAAATGACTTTTGGCTTATTTATTTCTGCTTCATGTTCAAGCTGTAATCTTCTTTCTCTCTCTTCTTTTAATTTTGTAAATGCTTGAATTGCTAAATCAGGATTATCTAATAATTTATCCGTAGCATACATTCCATTAAGTCTGATAGTTTTTAAAATCTTTTTGACTTCTTTTTTAAATTGCTTTGCTATTGGCTTTCTGCTCTGCATTAAGACTTCATAAAGTCCATCTTCTGTTAAGAATGTAGCACTCGTATTATTTGTACGAGTGATAATTTTTTCAGTATCATCAATATTTTTTACCATTTTAGATACATTACTTACTCCATAATCTATCCATTCAGCTATATCTGTTGCTTTAAAAAGAGGATTTTCTAAATCTCCATATATTGTAAATTCTTTTCCAAGAACTTCTCTTTGTTCTATTATTTGTAATGTTTTTTCCATTATATCACTCCTTATGCTACATCTTCAAGGCTATATTCTTCTACAATTTCTTTTGCAGTTGTTCCAAAATTAAAGTATATATCTTTTGTCATTTGGAATAATTGTGTTATATCATTTTCAAGTTCAATAAAATCTCTGTTTTGTGGTGTACCGTCTTGTATACCAAGTTTATAAGCAAGCTTTGTAAGTTTTTTTGTTACTTCTTCCCATTTCTTTGTACAACCATTATCTGTTTTACTAACCTCTAAAAATAATAATAATAAATTTTTTTCTCTTGTAGACATTTTCTTTTCCTCCTAGTTATTTTCTTGTCTAACCAGAAGTATATATGATATAATGGATTTATCAGATAACCTCTGGTTGTCGTGTAGAGTGTTGGACTTCTTGGCGGGAGAGCAACACTCTATTTTTTATTCAGTTCAACTTCTAACTTACTTATTCCTTCAAGAATTGTATCTGTTCTTGTTTTCCCTAAAATCTTGGAACAATTATTTATTTTTTGCAGTTCATCTTCTGTTAATCTAATTTCCAATCTTTTATTACGAGGATTTTCAGTCTTTGGTCTTCCTGTTTTCTTTTTAGCAGTTTCCATTTCATCACCTCACTTACTGCCCGTACAACAATTATATATTAAGCCGTACAGAAAGTCAACTATTTTTTTAAATAATTTTTCTTTTTTGTTTTTCTATTTCAAAAAAGATATAATTGACTGGGAGGTGATTATATGAAAAAAGATATTGATTTTGAAAAAATTACTCAAGAAGCTATTGAAGAAATTTCAAATAAACTAAATCCTGATTATAAAAATTATGAAATTGAAAAAAAGTTTATTGAAATATCAGCTAAAATTTGTAAAGTAATGATTACTAAATATCATCAAGAGCTTTTGTCAAATCAGAAGTAACACTTTCTAAAACTTTGCACTCTAAGTATTTTTCTTGGAGTGCTTTTTTTATTTGCCTTTTGATATATCTTTTATATCTTCTTACTTTTATGTTTTTCATGTTTCTCCTTTCATTTTTACTATATCATATATCTAAAAAATTATTATCCACACTATGTACACAATGTAAATAATGGAAAATTTCTATTTTTTGAAAAATCAACTTTAATTATTTATATGATTTATCCCAATGTCCCACATGAGACATTCAAATTTTCCTCAGATGTTATTCAGTTGCCAATGTCCAAATTTTCAATTTATTTGTTATACATCTGCTATACTTTCAAGAACTTCAATTCTGTCAGGTACACATGATAGAGTAAATTCTCTTTCTGTAAGTTCTCCATTCTTAAATGAACCTAAATCAATATCTCCTGTAAATATACAATCATTAAAAGCTAGTGCTTCTGCTCCTCTTGCTTCAGGGTCATCAAGCTGTACATTTATAGTTGTCATAGGATTTAACATTCCTGAAACAACTGATTTAAGTAATTCAATTTCAGTAGAGAATACTTTTTGAAGTTTAATTTTAATTTCTATTGATGAAGATGTATTTTTTTTACCTTTTTGTCCACCTGCTAAAAGAACATCTTTACTGTCTAGTTTTAATTTAGCCTCAAATTCTGATATTTCAGCCCAGTGTCTGCCATTTATATAGCATTTACCAAAGCTTCCTGAAACGACATCAGTTTCTTTAAAAACAAAATCTGCCATTTTTTACTCCTCCTTTTATAAATATGCTTCTCCTTGGAAATCTTCCATTACATCTGTTGGCTTATAGTCTGGGATATATGCAAATACAATATCATCTGTATTGGCTCTACATAAATCATACTCAGTTAATTTTTTAGCTTCTTCTTCTGTAATAGGTTTTCCTTTATATGTTCCTTTAGATATAATCCAATTTCTTACAGCTTCTGTATCTATTTTCATTCTATTTTCATTTGCAGGGTCTAACTGTCCTGATTTTTGGAATGTTGCAAGATAAGCATTAACTGCTCCAAGGAATAACAATTTATTTGAATAGATATTTTGATATTTTCCTCTGTAAGAGTTTATAAAAGTATTTCTAATATCTTTTTGATGTAAATCCATGATTTCCACTTTTCTTATTTTAGTAAAACTTCTATTCATACTGTCTGTTGCAGTTGTAAATGATGTTACACCTCTAAGAATTACATATTTACTTCCGTCAAAAGATGTAAGTAATTTTCCTTCTCCAATAGCTGTGTTTTCATCATCTACTGTTGTTGTAAATGCTTTTAACCAAGATTGCTCCATATTAGTTATAGAACTATTTAAAGGAGCTCCTGCACATAAAGAACCAATACATAAAGTATACTCTTGAGCTGTATATGCTTTTTCTTCAAAATCTACTATTGTATGAGCTGTTTGTCTTACATCATAGTCAATTATCCAAGGCTTATCAGGTTTTGCTGATGAAGCTACGATTAATTTTATTGTAGAAGTATTATTACCAAGTTTTACTGTTTCTATATTTCTTATAGAGTTTATCCATGTTTCTAGGTCAGAAACTACTGTTTCAGGCTTATCTTCTCCTGTCGTAAATGGACATACAAGATAATTAGGTTCTTCTAAAGCAATTTGCTTTAAAACATCTTTGAAGTTTTCTTTTGTAGCCTTATATACTACAACTTTAAAAGGATTTCCTCTAAATGCCATTGCTTTTAAAGCTGTATAATTATCTTTTGTCCAATCTTTTTCGTCTATATCAACTGCCGAATAGTATTCTTTTTTAGTGAAATTTTCCTTAGTAGTATCAAACAAAATAACACCAAGAACACCTCTCACACTCTTAGAAACTCCAACGGCGGCTCTTTCTATAAATTCCAACTGAAATTTACATTTTCCGTTTAATCCTGCCATTTCTACCTCCTATTTTTCATTTAAAATGTATCTGTCATTTAATATTTCTATATCCATGAACTTTTCATCATCTAAAATTCCTTTTGTATTGTCATAAGTACATTGAATTTCAGCAATTCTCAAAGTATCTCTTTCCTCATCTATGGAATATGATATTCTATACCCACTATTACAAAAGAAATTAGATGTTTCAAATTCTTTAGATAAATCATTTTTTATAAAGTTTTTTATTTCATCTCTAAAATTAAGAAGTCCATCTTTTTCCCTAGATATAATATAAAAAATTGAAAAATCTATTGTTTTTTGTTTTTTTACTATTTCTTCGCCTGTAATAACAAAATAAATTGTTTTTGGAGAAATATTTTCAGGAAGTTCTTCTTTATAAAAAACTCTCCATTTATTGTTTTTTTCTTCAAAATATCTTTTAAAATATTCTAGTCTCTTAGCAATCATGTAATCACCCAACCACAATGATTTTTGCTATTTTTTTCTTTTTGTCTGTACTATCTTCTTCTAGTTCCATAACTTCTTGTTTAAATAACTCTAAAAGTTCTAAAAGACTTTCTTTTTTATCTTGGCTTTCTCTTTCAAGTTCTATACCTTCAAATAATTTCCATTGAATATATAGCTCTTTAGAAGCATACCAATTGTCCTCTGTAAGACTTTCTATTCTATTTTTAAGATATGTAGTAATGAATCTTTCTGCTTTTTTATTCAAAGATGTTATACTGTCATCTTCTAATTTTTTCTTAAATTCATCTTTTGTAATTCTTAACACATCAGAGACATGCTCAATATAGACTTCTTCAAAATGTTCAATCGTTATTTTAGGAATTTTTATATTTTCCATTATTCCTCCTTAAAGGAAGAGGGGAGTAAATCCCCTCTAAAAATATTATGCTAAATCTTGAATATCAATTATTTTAATTAAAGAAGGATTTACGACGATAGGACAGTATCCTGATTCTCCAAGAGTTTCTGCTTCTCCTGTTTTTTCACTTGCTGATGTTTCTCTAATTAAAACATCTATCGCTTCCATAGTAGATACACCATTATTAACATTTACAAGTCCAGCATAAGCAGGTAAGAAAGCTAAATCATTATACATAATAATTTTTTTAGAACAATCAATTAAAGCTCCGTCTGTTCCTGTAACTTGTGGTATCATTACTAAATCAAATCCAAATACATTTAAATGTAATTCATAGTTTCCATCTTCTGTTTGAACTCTTGTTACTTGTGCAGGAATAACCTTATTTGAAGAAGTATTATATGCTTTTTGAACTTCATAGAATACTTTCTCTCCAACTAAGATTTCAGAAGCAGAAACTTTTCTATCTTTTGAGAACTCGTTTAATTGTTTTGTAAGCCAAATAGCCCATTCTTTAACATCAGCTTTATTAACTTTTGTTTCTGTTGGGAATGTATATTTAACTTCATTTTGAGTATCAGGAGACTTATAAGTTCCTTTTAAGAAAACACCTGCTGAAATTTCTTCTTGAACTGTTTCAATAGATTGTTTTAATCCTGCGATTCTTCTATCTCTTTCATAAGTTCTATTATCTACTTTTTTACCATTTACATAGATAGGAGCACCAACAGGTCTATTTAATTGGTCTTCTGCAAAGAATGGAAAACTATCTTTTATAATTTCAGGTGTAACTGATTGAATTACACTTCCATTTAATTTTGCAGTAGGGAACTCTGATCCTCTTTGTAAAATCTTAGCTTTTCTTGCAAATTCTTTTACTACTTCAAAGTTAATTGTAGTCATATTTGTTACATAAGGAATTTTTCCTCTTTTAATTCTTCTTGTGAAAAATCTGTTTACTACATGAGGGATTTCTCCATATACTCCAACCCATGCTTCTTGTTCTCTTGTTAATGCCATATTATTTTACCTCCTCTAAAGTTATTCCATTTCCCCATAGTTCTTTAACTACATTGAAATCATCTGTTAAAGTAGCACCTTTAATTTCTGCTGAATTAAATACTGTATTTGGTACTGCAACTAATACAGGAACATCTCCTGATGTACTATCTGCCTCTGATAATGCTATTGTGAAAGCTGGTTTTTCTGTTTTTGCATATTTAACTAGTTTCCCACTTTCTGCATCATATGATAATAGTTGCCCTATTTCAATTTTTCCTTCTGACTGTTTTAACATAAAGTTTTTACCTAAAGGCCCTGAAATTTTATAAACTTTTGTATCAAAATCAGCAACATTTTTAACTAAATTACTCATAATATCCTCCTATTCTTGTCTTTGTATTTTTTTCTTCATTTTCTTCTGTAAACTCTGCTGTTTTAGTAATGTTTTCAAATAAATGTTTGAATGGACTTTCTTCCTTAGAAAATTCTTTTAATTTATCAGCCATTGACATTTTTTCTTCTTCAGAAAATTCAATTATTTTAGAATATTCTGCTTCTTCAAAAGCTTTATCAATAGCAAATTCTAATAGTCCTTGCATTACTGGTGGAAACTTAGAAATTATATTTTTCTTTGTTTCTTCTCTCTCTGCTTCTCTTGTAAACTCTGCTTTCGCTCTTGTATAAATTTCTTCAGGTGTTAAGTTATTTACAGGTTTATTAGTAACTATCATTCCTAGAGTATCTGCAATAGTTTTTAAAGTATCTGCTGAAAACTCTGTTGTTTTTTCAACTGTATATCCTGCTTCTTTTAATTTTTCAGCATAATATTTCTCATTATCTTTTTCCCACATTACATCAAATAAATTTTGCAATTTTACTTTTGTAGAATCTATTCCTTTTAAATACTCTACAAACTCATCAATTTTGCTTTGATTATCTTCTTCTGCAAATTCTATTGTTTCTGTATTTTCCATAGCTGTTAAATCTTGTGAAAACTCACTAAAAGATTGGTCTAAATCTTTAAGATGTGGTGGTGCATATCCTAAGATAGCAAGATGATTAGGTTCTCCATTTTCTCCTATTCCGATTGATAAATTAGGATATTGTTCTTTTATACTATCTCCGAAAGAGTTATAAGAGAACTCTCCAATTAAATATCCCTCACTATCTACATCAGTTACTTTACAACTTCCTGCAATAGGAATAGCTGTTACTGGATAACCATTTTTTATCCAATCATTTACATGCCCCGCTGTAATTGAAAATTCTTTTCCTACCCAAGACTTTAAAGTTTCTGTTGAATAGTTACCTTTTTTTCCATAATTTCCTGCTTTAAATATTTTAGGCATTGTCATTCCTCCTTTCTTCTATTTTTTTAATTCTGTATATTTTGTCACAACTTCGTCTGTAATATATTTTCTAAACTCTGCTGTGATTGGGTGAACTATATCTACAAATTTTTTATTAATCTTAGTTGCTGGCATAGAAACTATTAAACCATTTTTACCTTCAACTACTTTTGCATTATGAATTACTAAGCAATCATTAAAAGTAATATCTACATATGATTTAAGATTTCCTGCATTTTGTTTTGGTACTCTAAATTTTAAATTTGTAATTTTCATTTTTTACCGTCCTTTTATAATATATTTTGTTAAAATTGCTATGTATTTTCTTTTCATTTCTTGGTTAATACCCATGTATCTATATGCTTGAATATCTCCCCAAGGAACTTTTGCTGTTCTTGAATAGCTTCTAACTGTAATTCTTTTTCTATACTTCTTTAATCTCCTGCTGTGCTGTCTTACAGTGAAAGAAACTTCTCCAAATTCGCCTTTATCTGCTCCCTGATTTAATGTCCTTGCATATATAACATTCGTACCAACTCTTGCATAATTTCTACCTGCTGTATTTCTAAAAGAGTTATAAAGTCTGCCAGTATCTTTTAAAGTCTTACCACCTTCTTCGCTTGCTCTTTTAGATTTTTTCCACTTTATCCCGTCAAAACTATGTCCTCTGTCAATATTTCCACGGATTTCATTTTTCATATCAACTGATATTCTTGTCATAGGCTCTTTAAGATTTTTACATCTCTTTAAAATCTCTTTTAATTTCTTTTTAGCTGTTCCTGATGTTTTTACTCCCATTTAAAAGTTCCTTGTCTGCCTTTTTCTCCTGCCGTCATTTTTATATTATTCCAGTAGCTTTCAGCAGGATTACCTTTAAATCCTTTTATATCTACTTCAAAAACATCTTTAGAGATTTTAAGATTGTATTTCTTAAGTTCCTCTTTATTACGAGAAATTACAGTTGAACGACAATGAAAATGATTAGGTGGATAGTATGCACTCCAAAACGAATCATCATATCTTTTTACAACTCCGTCAAGCTGTCTGCATATATTAGAAGTTCTATTGTCTTCTATTGCTGAATATTCCCAATATGGATAATCTTCTACAACTTCCATTTGCTGCTTAAAGTTTCCTATGCTGTATTGTGTCATCATATTAGTTCTATAAACATTCTCTAAGTAATAACCTTGTTTACCTAATCCTGCTTTATTAATAGCTTCTTCACAATCTTTTATCCATTGTTTAAATGTAGTTCCATTTTCAAGTGATTTCTTCATGCTATCAAATAATCTTGTAGTAATTTCTAAATCGTTTGATTTCTTAAGCCATACAAAATTTGCTCTGACATCTTCTGTCACTTCTTCTATCGTGTCATATAATACAGGCATTTTATCTAAGAAAGATTTTATAGCTTCCTCAAATTTCATTTTGAATGGGTCAAATTCTTCTATAACTTCATTAAAAGTTGTATATCTTGAATTGCTGAAACCTTTTATTCTTGAAATTATTAAATCATCTTCAAGCATTGAATAATCTAAGTTGAGTACAAAATCATCTCCTTCTTTTATATTCATTACTTGTTCAATAATTTGTTGTGAAATATTCTCTGTAAACTTATTTAATTTTGAAAGAACATAAGCATTAAATGTATTTGCCCCCTCAATAGTATTAAATAATTTCTTATCTTCTTCTTCAGCAAACTCTTTTATATTTATAACTGAATTAGTTTTTTTTAATATCTTTGTATAATCTATACCTAAGTATTCTCCAAGATATTCATTTTCTAATTCATAACCTGCTGTTGAAAGTTTATTGATATTATCTAGTTTTATTCCAATAAACTCTTGCTGTTTTTTATCAATTTCAGCTTGTTCCTCCTCAGTAACTACTTTTTCAAGTTTCCAAGTAAATAAAGTTGCGTCATATCCAAAATATTCACTGTCAAGCTGTATTAACTGATATAAGCTATCTGAACAGAAATTACATACTTCCTGTACTACTTGTTCAAATCCCTCTTTATGTATCTCTCCTAGAGCTTGAGTACCTTTTCCGTTTTTACTACTTGATTCAAGTGTTAATGTAGAGCCTAAAAGATTTTGAATAAGTTTTTCTTTTTCTACTGCATATAATTTTGTATATATCTCTGGGTCTAAATCTGATAATCTTATAAATTCAAAACTGTCTTTTAAAGAATGATTTCTATTTACAGGAACACCTATTGCATTTTTACCTTTAGCATTTAAAACTGTTTTACCAATTTCAGCAGCTTCTTTATCATCTAAGTTTTCATTATACGGGAATACTATAATGGTATCTCCATATTTTTCTGCTAGTCCTCTTAATTGTCTTGAGAACATCTCTTTATCTAAAAATGCTTGTTGGCAACTTTCAAATATTGTTTTTCCTGTTGGTTGTGCAGGATTCCATTTATGAATACATAATAAGAATTTATCTCTGTTTAAATCAGTTTCATTTGTTCCTATTCTTAATACCCATTTTTTATCAGATGTCTTATATGTAATATACTTATATGGAATAGGTACTAATGAATTAATAGTAAAATCTTTATTGTAAACTATCTCAAAACAACTATATCCATAATATCTTGCAGTTATTAAATGATTTATAATTCTATTAAATTTTATATTTGAAAATCTTTGATTAATTTCTTTTGCTTGCTCGTCATTTTCAGGATTTTCAGCTATAACACTTAATACTCTTCCTGCTGCTTCTCTCTCAATCTTATTGAGTGCTGAACTAATATCAATATCTAAAAGTAGCCTATCTATTGTTTCATCTGTTATCTTATTAGTTTCAGGAGAACTTTCGCTAAATAATTTAATAACTGCTGATGTAATAATTTCTTTTTTATCTTTATTCTCTTTTGCCATTTCTCACCTCCTAAATACCAATATATTTTTTCTTTCTAAGTCTATTTTTTAAAGGTATAAAATCATATTCTTCTAGTCCATAACTCATTGCGTCAAAACTGTGTGCATCAAGATTATATTTTCCTGCTTGAATTTCTCCGTTTTTATCTTTCTTATATACACATTCCTCAGCCTCTTTTTTAGTGTTTGGACATCTATTTATATCAATTACAATCCTTGAAAAACTTCTTAACAGCTGTTCGTGGTATTCAACAGAGCCTTTTCCTTTTGTTGCTCCGTCAATGTTAAATCCCTCATCATAAAAATCTGCTATTGTTTGAGATGAAGCACTATCTGCATAAATTGAAATATTATTATCTTTCATAGGCTGTAACCCTTGCATTAACTCTTGTGTAGTTTTACCTTTATCATAATATTCCCAATATACATACAGTTCATTTAGAACTTTATTAACTGCCATTTTCAAACCACAGGTATATGAAATAGAATGCCCCCAGTCAATACCTCTGTATTCGTCCCTTTTAGTAAGTTTATCCTTAACATATCTTTCATATACATCTTCTTCAAATACAGCATTATATAAAACTAAATCTCCATCTGCTCCAAATTTCCCGTCTCTAGCAATTCTTTTAATACGAGGGTCTTTTTCACTTTCCAACTCATAAATAAAACTTGCAGGAAGAAATGGATTGTCCCTGTAAGTCGAATGATGAACTTTTACAATAAAATTTTCTTTTGTTCCGTCCTCTAGTGTAATACTGTCAATTTTAGTTAATGTTCTTTTTTTATAAAGTTCTTCTTCATCAAAGTTAAATCCCTCTTCTGTAAAGAACATTCTATATATCGAAGATAATCTTGAAACAGGGTTACACATTAAAACTAAATGTTTTTTTATACCAAGAACTCTTAATCTTTTTCTAAGTTCTTTTATATCTTCTATACTCAATTCGTCAGCTTCTTCAATTAAGATATAGTCAATATTTTTTATAGATTTTAATTTTCTATATTCGTCCATTCCTCTAAAAATGATTTTAGAGCTATTTCTCTTATTTTCTGCTTCATATGGAGATTTTATTAACTTCCACCTGTTGCTGACTCCTAAAGTATCAAAGGCTTCTTTTAAATCTTCAAAACAGCTATCTTTTAAAGTTGAATAAACTTTTCTGACAACTAACATTTTTCTTTTCTCTTGTGTAGCAAGTAAAGCTGTTTTTAAAAATCCTGTAAAACTTTTTCCACTTGCATACCCGCCAATCATAAGAAGAATATCAAAATCATTGTCCATTAATACTTTATAGAAATGTTTTTTTATTTTTAATTTCATTAGTCCAACACCTCTATTTGAAGAATATTATCTTCTGTATCTTCTTCATCAGGTTTTATCACTTTCAACTTTTCAAGTTCTAGCCTTTCTAATCTATCTATTCTGTTCACTTCAAAAATTGATTGCTCTATTTCTTCAGAAAGTTTTATTTTTTCAAATGTAGCTTTTCCAACCTCTCCAGCATTTATTTCTTCTTCAACAGAATATAGAGCTTCTTCATTAAGAGAAAGCCTTTTTAGTTTATTAGTTTTTATCCTTTCTCTCATATCCTCATGGAATGATTTTAGATATTTAAGCTGCGATTGTTGAAGATTTTCTTTGGAACTTATATCTCCTACTGTACTTCTAGGAAGTCCGACTTTGTCCGCGGTTTCTCTTATAGTTGCACCCTCTTCTATCATAACTCTCGCTATTTCTTTCTTTTGTTTGGTTGGAATATCTTTTTTTGTGTGCATACTTTTTTTATTTTGTGTGCATACACTCGTTTTTTTTTCTGCACTCTTTTTTGTCCAACTGTATCTCTGTTTCCAAGACTTCACAGTGTTAATGGTTACTCCATATTTATCAGCTATATCTTTGTACTTCATTCCGTTTTTATAATCTTTTTCTGCTAACTCATATTTATTCACTCATTTTTACACCTCCTAGTCTTAAAAAAATAAAAAAGGCTAGAAAAGTACCCAATTTACTTGAGTATATTTCTAGCCTTTGTGTTACAGCCTTTGGTATTTAATTTTATATCTATATTATATATGTTTTTTCTTTAATTTTCAATAGTTTGTTAATATTATTTTAAATTTTTTTAATAGTAATTTCTTTTGTTTTTTCATTAAAAGATATAACAACTTCTCTATCTTCCTCTGTTATATTCATTTTTTCAATATATTCTTTTGGAATATTTATTGAAAATTGCCCTCCACCTCTATTAGAAGGCTTTCTGTAAGATAATTTTCTTCTATTTTCCATTTTGTCCCTCCATTGACTTTTTACGAAAAATAACTTATAATTTAAGTACCTAGAAAGTTAATCAATAAATAAGAACTTTGAAATCTATTTTTCAGAGTTCTTATTTTTTTTATTTACATACCACTTATATAGTTTATATGAATATTCTACTGTTTTGCCCACTAAAACAAATATAAGAAGTCCATGCCATATTTTATCGCTCATACTTAACACCTCCTAAATAATTTAGAGGGGAAGGGAGGAAAGGGCTTAATGCCCTTTGTGCCTCCTTATGAAATTTTGAAACCATTTAAATATCTGATAAATCAATTTAATGGTTTCAACTATCACAAGAATCTTCCCTAGAAAGTCAATCATATTGTTTTTCCTCCCCTCTTGAATATATTATAACATTGTATGCGTACAATGTCAAGTTTTTTCCTAATATTTATTGTAGTTAAATAAAAAATCCTTAGTAATTTAATACTAAAGATTTATTTTTTACTTACATTTTTATTCAAAAATGGTGTCATATCTATTTTAGTAATCTCTCCACACTTGCATTTAAGTATAAAAGAATTATTTTCTATAATTACTCCTCTTTTAGCTTTGAGTTCTATTTTGTTCATATCCTCAATTTTTCCAAGGTATGCCTTACATTTACTACATTTAAATATAATCACTGTTCCTCCGTATCACTTTTCAAGTTCTTCTAGCTTCTTATCAATTATAATAAAACAAGTAATAACCATTCCAAGTGCTAATATAATAATAAGCCCTGCTAAAACTCCTACCCAAATCATTTATTCCACCTCTTCTATAATACAAATTAATCTAGGATTTTCACTATCTTTTCCACCTACTTCTGCATGACAAGAAATATATTTATTTACATTATCATCTTTTATCATTCCTGCTTGAACTAATGCGTCTAGTAGAAATTTATCTAATACACTAACTACATTCATAAGGTCACAATCGCCTCTTTTATACCACAGCTGATACTTTACTCCTATTCTCTTATCAAAAGGCTTTCTAGTCCCTCTCAGTTGCTCAAAAACGATTTCATTATATTGTTTCTTAACTTTATCTTTAATTCCATAGTGAGCATTTCTAAACCAATTTAAACTAACGAGAACTTTTTTATTTTTACTTGTGTTAGCATATATTGGTAATTCTATTGTTAGTTTCAATTTTTTCTCCCCCATGATTTTTATGAAATTTATAAATTCTATTCCACTCTTCTCTTTGCTTTATAGCTTCTTCTTTGGTTTTAAATCTTTTTCCAATTCTTTTATTCTCATAACATATTTGAGATACCCATTTTTTTTCTCTCTTTGAATAAGAAACTCCTGTAATTCCAGAAGTATTAGCTTTACTTCTTGTCATATTTCTTAGATTTTCAGTATTGTCAACTTCTCTTAAATTTGATATACGATTATCTTTCTTATTATGATTGATGTGGTCTATTTTATCTGGATAATATCCATAAACATATAACCAAGCTAATCTATGTAAATAATATTCTTTATTGTGTATACCACATTTAAGATAACCTTTTTTACAATTAACACCAACTATTTCTCCTACTTTTTGCCTCATTGCTGTTCTTTTTTTTCTTATAAAAATACCTGTCATATGATTATATTCAAATAATTCTTTTAATTCACTTTGAGTTATAATATTATCCATTATTTTCTCCTTTAACTCCGGAAAATTTTCTTCACAATATTTTAAAAATATACTGACTTCTTTTTACTAGTATTTATATATATCGGTAAAATTATCTCCACAGCTTTCAGCTCCTTATTTTCTTTTTGCTATCCATTCTATTCTGTTGTTAATTGTTTTATGTAGTTCCTGTTCTCCTACTTCAATTCCTTTCTCATAGGCTGTAAGTAGTGCATAATCTATAATTTTTATAATATCCTTTTTTTCTTCTCCAGCTTTCTTACCTACTCTATGAATATATTTAATTATATTTCCTTGATTAAAGCTGTATTTATTTGCCATTATAAAGTCAATAGGCTCTATTCCTGTATTCTCATAATGACTATGAAGTTCTTTCTCTACTTCATCATTTATTATTTTTTTATCTGGTAATAATATATCTTTTTTTAAATCTTCACAATTGTATGCTTCCAATTTTTCCTCCTAGATTATTGTTACATATATTTTTTCAACTTCATTTTGCCAAAAATTATCATATATCTTAAACTCTTTTAATATACTATTTAATTGTGCTTTATATTCATTATAGACTGGACTTTTTTCTCTTTTGACAAACATGTCATGGACTGTTCCTACACAAGTTAAAGCACATGCATAAGTTTTAAATAATCTACAATTAACTTCACTTTCTTTTTCAAAAAATTCTTTTCTAGATTTAACATCTAAATTTAATTCTTCTTTAAAATTATTTTCTATAATGTCTTTAACTTTGTTATAACCTTTATGTTTTATAACCTCATCATATTGAATAAAGATTTTTAATTTCTTTATAACAGAAGTTAAATATCCTTTTAAATAAGGTTTTATATAAGTCTCTTTATTGTTATATAAATCTCTATCTTCTTGTAGATAATCTATAAAAGTTGCTAATATAATTTCTGTATTATGTACAGGTCTAAAAATTTTATCTATTACTTTTCTATTTTTATTCTCTATTTTTTCTTTTTTAGTCATTTTAGGTTTTATTTTTCTCATCTGTATTCCTCTTCATTCACTATTTTTCTATCCTAATAACTTTTGCAACCAAGATTTGCTTTTTTGATTTTCATATTTATTTATAAGATTATTATTTGCCTTTGTAGTTTCTTCTGCTATGTCTCTATATTTTTTAGCTTGTTTTTGTAGTTCTATAATTTGTGACTGCAAGAATTTTATTTCTGCATTATATGCTACATCATCTTCTCTATTCTCTTTTGCATATATAAAAGCCATTTCTCTTATAGCACTTTGCAAGTCTTTTGTATTATATATATCTCTAGTTTTATAGTCTATTCCTAGAACTTCTTTTACAGATGTAACTATTTTCTTCCATTCATTTCTATTTCTTTTCTGCATTTTTTCCTCCTGTGGTTGTAAACTATCAGTTGACTACCACCTAACCGTTTATTAAAAAAATTCTAATGTTCTTCTTTACTTTTTTGAAAATATAATATATAATTTTGTTATACATTTATTGAAAATGTGTTATAAAAGTCTGTACTGGTAATATGGACTTAAAATTTTAAAAGTGTTAAAAAATTTGCATTAGTATCACCTGAGAAAGCTACCACTGGCAAGGTAGCTTTTTTTCTTAAATAGTTTAATATCTTTAGGGAGAAATACCTAGTTACATACCGAACCTAGAAGTCAAGCCTAAGATAGTTCTTAATACTGTTTGGGGAGCTAAATGGGAAAAAGAATTTAGCTATTTTACACCTTAGCTTTTGCAAGGAGGTGAATAATGCACATTTTTTTCAACACTTTAGCTGAATGGTTACCAGTCGTTCAGTTAGTAACACCTTACTTAATCTTTGCCAGAGAATTTGTAATGGTATGTTACTATGTGCGTTTATTTTATAAAAATAAATAAACCACCAATATATTTACGGCTCTTATGAGCCGTTTTTATATTTCTTGTTTCCACCTAACCGTTTTATGATTTGACCTAACCGTCGTTATACTATATAATTATTATATTTATAAATTTTATTTACTTTCACATAGTCATTTTGAACTGTCAGCCATTAGTTGACAGTTCCTTTTTCTTCCCAAATGCTAGCCATATTATTATCAAACAAGCCGTATTGAACAGAATAGTTATCTCCTACAAAATGATTTGCTATAAGCTCTAAATCATCTTGTCTTATTTCCTTGCCTTTTATATTTTTAATTGTAATATGCTTAATGATTTTCTTTTTATCAGGAATATGGTCAAAGTATATCTCATAATTCTTGTATTCATAAACACCTATAAACTCATAATTCTTCTCATCTCCGTCAAGAATTCTGTTGTAAAATACTTTCATAAGTTGTGTTCTGTGCTCGTCTTTTATAAATTCTGACTTTAATTTTCTCATTCTGCCGTCTCCTTAAATGCTTTAAAATGGTTTGGATAAACTTTATCTTTTTTTAATTTTTTAACTATATTTTCAGAAAGCCATACTCCGTCAATATGATATTTTTCAGAAAATGCTTTAGCTTCTATATTATGGAACTCTGTATGATGTTCTCTACATAAAGATATAAACCTTGTTTTCAATCCATCATCATGTTCATAGCCCCCAATGCTATTTACACTATCCCAATGGTGTAGGTCTATTTCTCTTTGTTCTGTTGTAGCTCCACATATTGCACAAGTCTTATTCATAAGACAAGCTATAACATATTTTCTTATATCAGGAACTATCTCTCTTGCAGACCTTACAATTCTATTTTTACCATGTCCCTCTACAACTTTTAATGTACAACCTGTTAAATTTAAAGCATGTTCAATAATAAATTGAATAAAATCAGTTGCAATTTTCATAGTAGCTGCATTTCTCTTGTAAGGACTACATGAAAAATCTTCTACACAATTTTTTATACAAAATTCAGCTTTTAGAAGTTCTCTTAATTCTTCAGGTTCATATCCTATTATCTCGGAATAATCTCTGCACAATGCAAATATCATTTTCATTTGATCCAAAGATAATCTTTGTACAGGCTCAACTTCCCATGTAGATTGTTTAAGAACTCCAAAGAAATTTTTTACTTTTTCTTCTGTAATAGTTCCTTTTGCTGAGGGAACTAAAACCTTTATATGATTATTCTCTCTATCTATGTCAATTACATACTGCATTTAATCCACCTTTTTTATTTAATAATAGTTTTTATAATTTCAACTATTCCGTCTATTACACAGCCATCTAAAATAAATGTTCCAAGATATAAAAGTTCAAATTCTAAATTGTATTTTGCTGATAAAAATACAAGTCCTAAAGTAATCATTAAATCCCCCTTATTGCAAAATATAAACCTATTCCTACAAGACAAAAGCATATTAAATGTGCTATCATTTTCTTTTTAGCTTTCTTAATCTCATTCTGTCTATTAAAATACATGTAGGTTTATCCATTAATTTCTGTTTTTGCTTAAGTAATTCAATTAATTTTTCTTCCATACTTTTTTTAACTCCTCAATTGTGATTTTATTTCTTTCACAAAATTTTAAAACATCATTTTTATTTATAAATACTTGTCCATGTTTAAAAGGTTTTCTATTTAGTTTTATATAGTATCGCAACATATAAACCTTTTCTTTATGGCAGATATCTTGTAATTCTTGTGGTACGGGTATTCTCTCAAATTCTATTAGTCTCATTCTTATACCCCCTCATAAACCTTTTGTACTGCACCTAGAAATTTAAAAGGCATTGTTCCTGTGCTTCCATTTCTATTTTTTAAAATAATACAATCCATGCTCTCAGGGTCTGCTTCTTCGTTGTAGTATGCTTCTCTATAAATTCCTATTACAACACTAGCGTCCTGTTCAATTTGTCCTGATTCTCTAAGGTCTGATAATATAGGTTTTTTATCTCCCCTCTGCTCTACTGCTCTTGAAAGCTGACAAAGTTCTATGATAGGAATTTGAAGTTTCATAGCTATTCTTTTAAGCTCCATAGATAAGTAAGTTATTTCTTCAACTCTTCCACGACCTTCTGTTGCTCTTAATAACTGCATATAGTCAATTATTATAAATTCAGGCTTGTCATTTTCTGCAATTTCTAAAATGTCATCACTAGAAAAGTTTCCTGAGATTATCTGAAGATTATCTGCAAGTCTCTGCATTTCTTCAACTGCATTTGTAATTCTGCCATGTTCCTCTTTACTTAAATTCTTAGCTTCAAAACTGTCCTGAAATTTATTTATAGGCACAAGACTAAGCTGAGACATCATTCTGTTTATTATTTGTTCCTCTCCCATTTCTAGTGAGAAAAATAAGCCTTTACTCCCATTCTTAGCAAACTCTAAAGCTAGAGATAATGCAAATGTTGTTTTACCTGAATTTCCAGTAACATATATTTTATTATTTTGTCTAATCAAGAAAAAACCAGTATTTGTTGTAAAACAATACATATATTTTCCTGCTTCAACTTTTTCAAATGAATTAACATCAGATTTTTTTAGAGTTCTACATCCATATTTTGTTCCTTTAGAAAAATTAAGGTTGTATATAATGTCATTTTTATATTTATTTTCTCTTTTTTCTATTCTTAAAGTTGCTCTGTATCCTAAAGAAGTTGCTATTAACTGTATAGTTTCAGCAGTTTCTTTATTAACAGTAGAAAAAGTAAATAATCTATTACCTCCACAGATATAGCTATCCCAATATTTAAGTTCATCCATTATAATTTCTCTTTGATGTTTATTTGTTTTTAAAAACCAATCATATTTAAAAACTTTATCTCTGTTATCCATTAAAAATGAATATCTTTTATATTCGTCAGCATGCTCTTTTACTCTGTAATCTAAGTTATTTTTTTCTAAAAGGTCTTCTAATCTTAATTTTTTTCTATCTTTTTTTATATTTATATAACATCTTTTACTACCTTTGCTTTTTAAAAAACTTCCATCTGCAAAAACTGCAACTTTTAATCTAATATATTCATCACTGTAATTTATGCCACTTCCAAACCACTCAAAAGTTTCTGGAATATTAATTATATGAGGATTACCCTCTTTATTTATCCAAGAATTATAAAGTTCTCTTGTTGTGAATTCCCTACAAAAACCTTTTTCTGAAATATGTGGATGTCTATGTTCTACTGAACTTACTAAATCCATTGTTCCAACTTTATTTTTCATTCTATAAAACTCAGTTGTGTTATATTTGTGATACATAAGAGGTTTTGCAAATTGTCCTGTTATATCAATTTGGTTTGTGTTAGTTTTATAATTTATTTCTAATATTTCTTCATTAGTCCATTTTGATATATCAAGCCAACCTTTTTTTGTTAAAACTTCTGTCCCTGCAGGTAAACATCCTGGTCTACCAGCTATAACAGTAACATCTCCCTTGTATAGTTTCACAACCTTGTTAAATCTATACCAATTTTTAGCTTTTACACTATTCTGCATATCTAAGTTATCTATATTTTTAAAAAATTTAAGTGAAGCTTCTTTTAGATTTATTTTATTTATTTGCTTAGTTTTAGTAAAAACAGTTTTTAGTTTGTCTATTCCCTCTGCTATTTCAGATACATTGTTAGAATTTATAATATTCTGTGCTATATCTTTTGCGTGATTTTTTTCTAACTCTGTAAGAAGTTCTTTATAACTCTTAGTTGCAAACTCTGTTCCAATGTCCATATCTCCATTGTCTAATACTTTTCTTGTATAGTCCTCAGAAAGATTTAAAAATATTTCTATGTCTATAACTTCTTTATTTTTCCTCTTGTCTTTAAGAAGTTCTACTAACTTTTGCCCTTCTAAACTAAAATAATTTTTATAATTATATATCTCCTTAAAAACTTTATCTGTTATAAACTGATTTTTTAAAACAAGATAAGAAAGTAAATCGTATTCAGGTTTATTTTTCATATTTACCACAATCTCTTTCTTGAAGGGTCTTTACTTGTAGACTGTTCCGTCACACTAACCTTGTTTTTATAATAATCAGCTAAGATTTTATTAAGCATACTAAGTTGTGTAAAGTGTGCTATTGTAGGTTTATTACTGCATTTGCCCATTAAAAAATCTGATTCTTTTATTTTCTGTATCAAAATAGTTAAATCTATATCTTTATAAATATAAGGTTTTATTACTCCATCTACTTGTATTTTATTTAAACCTGTTGAGTTTGTAGCAATGTTTTGTAATTCAACTAAATTCTTAGCACGATTGACTGATTCCTCGTTAAGAGGAACATCATTCTTACTATCGTTATTCTTTTTAAAGTTATTCTTACTAGCGTACAAGTTTTCTGTACTACTAGTCGTACAAGTTTTCTGTACTACTGTAGTCCAATCTTCTGTACTACTGTCAGTACACTTTTTTGTACTAGTACAAGTTTCTGTACTAGTGTAATTATTTGTACTAGTGCAATCTTCTGTACTTTTAACTTTAAGATAATAAATATTGCTTGAACTAAAACATTTCACTTTATCTACTATATCTAGTTCTTGTAATTCTTTAAGATTATTTGAAACAGTTGTTCTGCTGTTACATTTTAAATCTTCTATAAGTTCATCATAAGAGTATTTGATATAAACATCTCCATCATTATCAATCCAATTATTTTTTGCAGACATTCTTAATCTTTCATACATAAGTGCATAAGTTTTAAAAGCACCTGATGATATTTTGCCGTCAATAAATAAATCCATAAGCCATTTAGGTATTTGATAATAAACTATGCCATTTAATTCTCTAGCTTTTATTCTATTACTCATGTCATCTTCTCCTTTAGGAGTTATGCCACTAACTCCTGTATTTTTAGTTTGTATCCACCCATCATATCTGAGTTAGTGGCTCTGACATGATGAGCAGATATAAAATAAAAACGCGTATCTTACGCGTAAATACGCGTATTTTGTAGGCTTTTTTAGAGAAAGCCTTAAAACTCAAATTAAAATAATACAAAGTATGAAATATAAAATCATTTTCAAAGGAGGTGAAAATGAAAAATAAAAGGGAATGCCAAGACTTGAACTTGATTGTCGTATAGTAGACTTCTTAAAGTTCACCACGAACTGCTGACCTCAGACACATTCCCATAAGTGTGGCACAGGGAGAAGTGCCACCTTACCTCAATTATGTAACACTCTCGTCTTTTTTTTAGAGACGATAACTAAAATTTTTAGCGACTATATCATGTTCCACATTGTTAAGAGGTGCAATATAGTCTATATCATACTGGGAATGTTCAGACTTGAACTGAAATCTCCTAATACAAAGGTTAGGTGTTTATCCATTTAAACTGCATTCCCATTTGTGTGGTGCTTATTATTAAACACCACTGGCGGAAAAATTATATAGGTTCACTTCTGACTGTTTCTGGTCGTCACTACCATGATATTTATTTTTAAAACTCCTTTGTTATATAATATATTTGTGAGATAACTACATAAAGAAAGGAGGTTTAAACTATGATTTTAAATCCAGACTGTATAAGGGATATACTCTTATTGCTTGAAGCAAAAATAGAGTACGGAAGAGCCTTATATATTAACTGGAAAAATTATAAAAACTATTGTGATAAATATTCAAAAGATGAATTTTTTTATCATTTAGAACAGTGTATAAAATTCCAATATGTTGACGGTGAATATAAAACTTATTCATTTAAAATTTATGATTTAACTCCAAAAGGGCATTCTTTTTTAGCAAATATTCGTTCTATTACTACATGGAACAAAACTAAAAATATAGCTTCTAAAATAGGAAGTTTATCATTAGAAATTTTAAAAGATATTGCTTCTGATATAATTACTAAAACCCTTTTAGAACAGCATCACCGTCTATAATTATTTCTAGTTTTAAAATAGCCTCTTCTCTTCCAGAGGTTATTTTTTTTGTGAATTCATAGTTCCATACAAGGTCTATCAGAACACCATTCAAAATTACTGCTCCTGCTTCTATTACCACATTATTTATTTTTTTGTTTTTTTCTTTTTCCAATGTTCTCACCACCTTTTTTATGGCGGAAGCAACAGGATTTGAACCTGTAAGAGTTTTACCTCGGCACTTTAGCAAAGTGCTGCATTACCATTATGCTATGCTTCCACATAAGCGACAAAGGAATTCTAAGCTATTGCCTACTTCCATTCGGAAACCCAGTCGCTTTTACTGTACAGTTAATAACTGTTTTTAGTTATTTAAAAGAACAAAAAAAATTAAAAGGTAATAATTTTACTAAATTTCTTAATTACCTTATCAGTTGGTACTGTCTTATTTTTTTTTATTTTATTTCTTAAATTTGCAAAATAGAATTTATCTATTCCTACGATATCTGCAATATCAGTGTATGAAAGATGATTATTTCTTTTATAGGTATCAATTTTTAGCAAAAATTCTTGACCTATTTTTTTTTGTACTTCTACGAGTTCTTCTTTCATTATATCCTCCTTTACAATTTCAATTATTATTATATAACTATTTTTAGTTATAGTCAATAACTTTTTTTTCTTAAATAAAAAAAGCTGAGTAACATTTTAAAAAAAATGTTTTACTCAGCTCTCTTTTTTGTATAATATAGTCACCACAACAAT
>NZ_JADYUD010000016.1 GCF_021531595.1 Fusobacterium perfoetens | reverse complement strand
AATTAATTTTGCTATACAGAATATTAACGCTACAGTAAGTACAACTAATAAAATATTCATAAACCCCTCCTGGAAAAAAATGTTTCGCTATCTAGTTGTCTGACAGCCTTATAACAAAATAAGTATATATTATTATCTTTTATTTGTCAAATTTTTTTTAATTTTATTTTTGAAACTTCAGTTCTATTTTTAAACTTATCGAATATATTACGACATTATACTTCAATATATTTATAAATTAATTCTTATTCAAAAATAATAACTATAAAAAAAGAGATAGCTTAGAACTACCTCCTCTTTTTTTATTTATTTTATTTATTTTATTCCTTTTTCAGAAAAATATTTTTCTGCACCTGGATGAAGAGTTATACTCATTCCTTCAAGTCCACTTTCCTCTTTAATAAATTCTCCTACTTTATGAGCTGCTTTAATTCTATCTGTATTTTCATACATAGATTTAAGCATATTGTAAACCATATCTTCTGATAATTTAGAGCTTACTACAAGCATAGATTGTACTGTAAGAGTTTGAGCATCTTCTTTTTGCGTACTGTAAGTTCCTGCAGGGATTTCATAATCTGTATAATAAGAATATTTAGCTTTTAATTTATCTGCAAGTTCTTTATCAAGATTGACAACTTTTACATCTCTTTGAGTAGCAAGGTCAACTATTGCTGATGTAGGAACTCCAGCAACTATAAATGCTGCATCTATTTGTCTATCTCTTAAACCTGTTGCTGCTTCTGCAAATGAAAGGTATTGAGGTTTATAATCTTTTTCAGTTATTCCTGCTTCTGCAAGGATTTGCACAGCATTGCAATAAACTCCACTTCCTATAGCTCCTATTGCTACTTTCTTTCCTTTTAAATCAGATATTGACTTTACACTTCCATCAGTTGTAATACATTGAATAGGTTCACTGTATAATGTTGCCATTCCTCTTATATTTTCTACTTTATTTTCAAAAAGTTCAACTCCATTTTCAGCATAAGATGCTACATCGTTTTGAATTATTGCTACATCAATATCACCTTTTTGAAGCATATTAACATTCGCTACTGATGCTCCTGTTGATTCTGCTGTTGCATTCACTCCTTCAATATTTGTATTCCATATTTCTGCAAAAGCTCCTCCTAATGGATAATAAGTTCCAGCCGTTCCTCCAGTTCCTATATTAACATAAGTTGTAGGTGCTTTTTCACTTCCTCCACATGCTGCAAGTCCTAAAGCTAAAGCCATTATTGCAATTATCTTTTTCATACCAACTTCCCCCTCTAAAATATTA
Source organism: Fusobacterium perfoetens (assembly GCF_021531595.1). NCBI lineage: Bacteria > Fusobacteriati > Fusobacteriota > Fusobacteriia > Fusobacteriales > Fusobacteriaceae > Fusobacterium > Fusobacterium perfoetens. The sequence continues at coordinate 45,105 of NZ_JADYUD010000016.1, read as the reverse complement.
TTTATTATTTTTTATTTTTTTATTTTGAATATAATAAACAACTACTATTAAAACTAATCCTAAAAGATCTGTTTTATATCCAGGTTTTAAAGTTAAAAGCCCAGCTACAATAAATAAAACTCTTTCAACAACATTCATTTTTACTTTAAAGAATCCTGTAAGTCCTATTGATACACAACATATTCCAATTATAGCTGTTATTATACTTGATATTACTGTTGGACCAGGATTTATCATTATTAAATCAGGACTTATTACAAACATATAAGGAATAAGGAAAGCACCTATAGCAAGTCTTGTCGCCTGCATTCCTGTTTCCATAGGTTCTGATTTTGCTACTCCAGCTGCAGCAACTGCTGCAAGACATACAGGAGGAGTTACATCTGCTATTATACCAAAGTAGAACACAAATAAATGAGCTGCAAGAACAGGAACTACAGGAACTCCTGCTGCATCTGTTATAAGAAGAATTGCAGGTGCTGCTATAGTTGATGTTATTACATAGTTTGCTGTTGTAGGAACTCCTATTCCAAGTATAAGTGATGTTATCATTGTAAAGAAAAGAGTAAGTATAAGATTTCCATTTGCAATTCCAACAAGTATTGAACCTACTTTTAGACCAAGACCTGTTTTAGTTACAACTCCTGTAATAATTCCTGCACAAGCACAAGCTGCTATTACTGTTAAAGCACTTTTTGCTCCTGCTACCATTCCTTGAATTATATCCATAAAAGAAAGTCTTGTTTCTTTTTTTATAGCTGCACATATAATTGTAGAAGCAACTGCCCCAAGAGCTGCATATATAGGAGACCATCCACTGCTTAAAAGTCCTATTACAACAAATATAGGGATAATAAGCTGTCCTCTTGTTTTCATTACAACTGAAAACTTAGGAATTTCTTCTTTAGGAAGTCCTTTTAGCCCTAATTTTTTTGCTTCAAAATGAACTCCTATAAATACACCAAGATAATATAAAACTGCAGGTATTGCTGCTGCAAGTATTACTTTTGAATAAGGTGTTCCTGTTATTTCTGCAAGAAGAAAAGCTGCTGCTCCCATAATAGGTGGCATTAACTGTCCTCCTGTAGAAGCTGTAGCTTCTACTGCTCCTGCAAATTCTCCTTTATATCCTAGTCTTTTCATCATTGGAATAGTAAAGCTTCCTGTTCCAACAACATTTGCCACAGAACTTCCTGATAAAGTTCCCATACATGCACTTGAAATAACAGCAACTTTTGCAGGACCTCCAGGTGAACTTCCTGCTACTGAGTTTGCAAGATCTATGAAAAATTCTCCCATTCCTGTTTTTTCAAGATATGCACCAAATAAAAGGAAAATAAATATAAATGTTGAAGATACTTGAATGGGAAGTCCCATAATTCCTTCTGTTGTATAGAAAAGATGTTGTACAAGCCCTTCAAGACTTACGCCTCTATGCCCAAGAGCTCCTGGAATACTTCTTCCAAGAAGAGCATAGAGTATAAATCCAAGAGATATAACCACCATAGGAAGCCCTATCATTCTTCTTGCAGCTTCAAGAACAAGAAGAACAGCAATTCCTCCTACAATCATATCCATTCCATTTATAAGCCCTTGTCTCATTACAATGTCTTCAAAGAAAATTACAACATACAGACAACATGCTCCTGCAAGAATTCCCAAAAAGCAATCAAAAGGATGTAAACTGTATTTATCCATTTTTGAACTTGTAGGATATAAAAAGAATACTGCTGTAAGACCAAAAGCAAGATGAATTGAACGGGCTATCTGTGCATCAATTCCTCCTCTTATTCCATAATAAAGTTGAAAAACTGTAAAACAGAATAAAAGAACTGAAACTATTTTTCCCTGTGTTCCTGAAAGTACTCTGTATCTTGAACCTTTGTCATATTTTGCCATCAATTCTTCAACTTCTGAAGATTTGGTATTCATGGCTGAATTCACATTTAATACCGCTTCTTGTTTCATAACCAAACTCCCCCTTGTTACTAAAATCTATAATCTTTTTTAATAGTTAACAATATTTTTACTGGCTTATCCCCAAGCATCTCACTAAGCATATATTTTTTACCATCAACTCTCAGGAAATGTTTTCCTATTGGAGAAATTACCATTGATATATTTTCAAATTCTCTATTTATATAAAGTATAAACTTTCCGTCCCTTATAATTAGCTTTCCCTCTTCTGGCAAAAAAGGAAGACCAACTCCATATGATTTATATTCTGTTTCTACAAGTTTTAATTTCTTATTTTTTTCTGCTGTAAAAAATTCTTCTGCTTCTGTTTTCATAACAGAATGAGTATAACCAAGTGAAAATTTTTTTTCTTTTAAAGGAAAATTATATATTCTTCCTTTGTCTCTGTCTTCAATAACTAATGTATAATTTGGTTTTAAGAAAAAAATTAATAAAAAAATTAAAGCTGTTAATCCTACTATTACTTTTTTATTTATCATTTTTATATATATCCTTGTTAAATTATATATATTTAATATATGTATTTCGTTAATGAATAATAACATTTATATCTTTTTATGTCAACACTTTTTATAACTTTTTTATACACTTTAAAAAAAATCGGTACATTTTATATATGCACCGATTTTAATTTTTAATAAATTTATGATTTTTTCCAAAAAATAAAAAAAGCAAGATTATATTTCTAAACTTGCTTTTTTTATTTTGACTAAAACTATTCAGCATCAGCTGTTTTTAGTACTTGTTTTCCGTTGTAATCTCCACACTCTAAACAAACTCTATGAGGTCTTTTTGTAGCTCCACATTTTTCACAAGTGATTAATGTAGATGCTGCTAATCCATGGTGAGATCTTCTCATATTTTTTTTAGCTTTTGAAGTCTTTTTCTTAGGTACTGCCATTTTAGTTTCCCCTCCTCACAAATTCTTATTTTAATTTTTTATTTTTATATCTAACAACTGTGCCCATCTACTATCCATTCCGTCGTTACTGTATTTCTGTAAATAAGAATCATCTTTACATTCCGGAACGCAGGCAGGATACTGTGGCATCTCTAAAAGTAACTCTTCTCTTACTAATTCTGTGACATCAATTTCATTACCTTCTGCCTCAAAATAATCCTCTTCGGTCATTTCAGCAGCTTTAGCCAGAGTTTCTAAGTATCTTTCATAGTCCTGTGGATTTAAAAACTTAGCATTAAATTCTTTTTCACCCAAATCAACTATAATTTCTTCTAAACATCTAACACATTGTGTCTTTATTCTAGCTGAATATTTTCCTTCTATAAAGTATTCATTATTTAACCTTTTAGCTTTCCCTTCAATATGAAGTTCTCCTTCAAGGTCTACACCTTCTAAGCTGGAAACTGAAAAATTAAATTTTATGTTCTCTCTGTCAAGATCTAATAATTTAATTTTCATAGATAGCCCCCTCATGTTATCATACCCAATTATTCTACACGGTTTTCACTTTCTTGTCAAGTATATTTTCTTAACAAATTACTATACATTAAATAAAAATTCCATTAAATCTCCGTCTTGAACAACATAATCTTTTCCTTCTACTCTCATAACTCCTGCTTCCTGAGTTCCTTTCCATCCAGAGTATTTTATAAAATCTTCATAGCTTGCAACTTTAGCTCTTATAAATCCTCTTTCAAAATCTGTATGGATAACTCCTGCTGCTTTTGGAGCAGTATCTCCTATATTGATTGTCCATGCTCTAACTTCTTTTACTCCTGCTGTAAAATAAGTTTGAAGCCCAAGAAGTTTAAATCCTGCTCTTATTAATCTGTTAAGACCAGCCTCTTCTACACCAAGACTTTCTAAAAATTCTTCTTTATCTGCTTCTTCCATTTCTTGAAGTTCTTCTTCAACTTTTGCAGAAACTATAACAACTTCTGAATCAAGTCCTTTTGCATATTCTCTTACTTTTTCAACATATTCGTTTCCTGTTGCTAAATCATCTTCAGATACATTTGTAACAAAAATCATTGGTTTTATTGTAAGAAGCTGATAAACTTTTATAAGTTCTTTTTCTTCATCTGTAAGATTAAGAGTCTTTAATAATTTTTCTTCATTTAAATGTGCCTGACATTTTTCTAACACAGGAACAAGTTTCATTACATCTTTATTTTTTGTAACAAGAAGTTTTTTATTTTTTTCAAGAGCTTTATCTATTGTTTCCATATCAGCTAAGATAAGTTCTCCATTTATAACATTTATATCTCTTATAGGATCTACTCCTCCGCTTACATGAACAACATTATCATCATCAAAACATCTTACAACTTGACATATTGCTGCTGTTCCTCTTATATTTGAAAGGAATTTATTTCCTAATCCCTCTCCTTTTGAAGCTCCTGCAACAAGTCCTGCTATATCCACAAACTCAACTGTTGCTTGAACAACTCTTTGAGGATTAATTATCTTAGCAAGTTCATCTATTCTCTTATCAGGAACTGTTACCATTCCTACATTTGGTTCTATAGTACAGAACGGATAGTTAGCAGCCTCTGCTGCCCCCGCTTTAGTTATTGCATTGAAAAGAGTTGATTTTCCTACATTTGGAAGTCCGACTATTCCTATTCCAATCATTTTATATTTTGCCTCCCAGAATTTATTTTACTATAAATTTTATCATAAATAATACTTTTTTTAAAGAAATATTATTATTTTCTTTTGGTTCATTTTTTTAACTGCATAAAGAAAATAAAGATTTTTTAAAATACAAGCGAACCTATTAATCCAAAAATTATTAACGGTATATTATAGTGTAAAAATGTAGGTACACAAGTATCCCATATATGCTGATGCTGTCCATCTGCATTAAGACCTGCTGTAGGTCCAAGTGTTGAGTCTGAAGCAGGAGATCCTGCATCTCCAAGAGCACCTGCAGCTGCAACTAAAATTGCTGTTCCTGCTGGACTGAATCCAAGACTTATTGCAAGAGGACAATAAATAACTGCAAGAATAGGAATTGTTCCAAATGAAGTTCCTATACCAAGAGTTACAAAAAGTCCTACAAGAAGCATAACAAAAGCTCCTAGAATTTTATTTGTTCCTATTATAGAAATTACTCCTTCAACAAGTTCAGGAACTGCTCCAGTTTCTCTTATTACATTTCCATATCCTGCTGCAACAAGCATAACAAAAGCAATAAATCCCATAAGATGAAGACCTCCATCAAGAGTCTCATCTATATGTTTCCAAGGAATAACATTTGTAATAGCCATAAACATCAAAGCAAATAAAGCTCCCAAAGGAAGAGAACCTGTTTTAAGCTGAACACCAAAAGCTATTACTGCCCCAATAAGTGCAAACATATGTTTCTTTTCAAAAATTATATCATTTTCTGATTTATTTTCTTCTTCATTTATTTTATATTCTCTTGGTTTTCTATAACTGAAAAATACTGCTATAAGAAGTCCTAAAAGCATTCCTGCCCCAAGAAGCCAGTTCACTGAAGAAACTTCTTTCAATGTCATAGGAACATTGTTCGCATTAAGTTGATCCTTAACTATAGTTTGAAATATAAGTCCAAACCCTACTGGAAGAACAATATACGGTGCTTTAAGTCCAAAAGTAAGAGCACACGCAACAGCTCTTCTGTCTATCTTAAGCTTATTCATAAGCGGAAGAAGAGGTGGAATAAGTATAGGTATAAAAGCTATATGTACAGGAATAAGATTTTGTGATGAACATGCTATAGCTGCAAGAATAAATATTAATAAAATTTTCTTATTTTTTACTATTCCTGAAATTTTAAGAGCAATAATCTTAGCAAGCCCTGAATTATTTATTGCTACTGCTAGAGTTCCTAAAAGAATATAACTTAGAGCTGTTTCAGAGTTTCCTCCCATTCCATTTATAAGAATACTCATTGTTTCTCCAAGTCCCATTCCTGCTGATACCCCTGCAATAAGAGCAGATATAAGAATTGCAATAATAACATTAAGTTTTAAAAGACACAGTACCATCATTGCCGTCACCGACAAAATTACTGGATTAAACAACATATTTTTCCCCCTTAAAAGTTATTTTATAACTTTCTTGTTTTTTATAAAAAAAACTGTGATTTTTCACAGCCCAAATCAGTAAATAATATACATAATTCCTATTAATTTTATCATTAAATCTCTCTTAAATCAATATAAAAAAATTTCTGTTTCTCTGATTTATAAGAATTTTTACAGTAGACATAGCTTTTATCATAAAAAATAATCTAAATACTATTTTATAGATATCTGATATAAAAAAATTAAACTTATGATATAATTAATAGAAGAATTTTAATAAGGAGACGATATTATATGAAACCAGCAGATTCTCACTGCCATGTTAATGACAGTAAATTCAATGAAGACAGAGAGGAAGTTTTTAAAAGAGCTGAAAATGAACTTGAATTTATTGTAAATATAGGAAATGATCTTGAAACATCTGAAGAAAGTGTTAAATATAGTGAAAAATATCCTTTTGTATATGCTGTAGTAGGAGTTCATCCAACAGATATATCAACTTATAATGATGAAGTTGAGAAAAAAATTGAAGAACTTTCAAAACATGAAAAAGTAGTTGCCATAGGTGAAATTGGGCTTGATTATTATTGGATGGAAGATGAAAAAGAAGTTCAGAAAGAAGGATTCAGAGCTCAAATGAAACTTGCTCAAAAATTAAATCTTCCTGTTGTTATTCACTCAAGAGATGCAATGGAAGATACTATTAATATTTTAAATGAATTTCCTGATGTAAAAGGAGTTTTCCACTGTTATCCAGGTTCTTTTGAAAGCGCAATGCAAGTTCCTGAAGGATATGTCTTTGGAATAGGAGGGGTTCTTACATTTAAAAATGCAAGAAAAACCGTTGACTTTATAGAGAAAATTGATCTTTCAAAAATTGTAATAGAAACAGATGCACCATATCTTACACCTGTTCCATTCAGAGGAAAAAGAAATGAACCTATATATGTAAAATATGTTGCTGAAAAAATTGCAGAGTTAAAAAATATTCCTGTTGAAGAAGTAATAAAAATAACTACAGAAAATGCAAAGAAAATTTATAATATAAAATAAGGAAGATAAATATTATGATATTTCATGGAATAGGAAATGATATTATTGAAATAAGCCGTATAGAAAAAGCTGTTTCAAAAGAAAATTTTATACATAAAGTATTTACTGAAAAAGAAGTTGAGTATATAGTTTCAAAAGGAAACAGAGCTGAAACATATGCAGGAAAATTTTCTGCAAAAGAAGCTGTTTCAAAAGCTCTTGGTACAGGAGTAAGAAATTTCTCCCCTGCTGATATAGAAATATTAAATAATGAACTTGGAAAACCTTATGTAATTTTTAAAAATAATATTGAAGATTTCAATGAAAAATATTATACTGAAATTTCTATTTCACACTGTAGAGATTATGCTACTGCTGTAGCTGTGATATTCATACGATAATTTAAGCTTTCTTTTCAAATATTTTCTTAAGCTTTGTTAAAGAAAATTGCAAATTTTTTAATTGGAGTGTTTATTATGGATATTTTAGAACTGAAAAGAGAATTTCAGACCTATAAAGAAAAAATAGAAGGAATAAAACAGACTGTAAAACTTGAAGAGAGAGAAAATACTGTCCAAAGTCTTGAAAAAAAGACAACAGAAGAAGGCTTTTGGAATGACAAAAAAGAAAGTCAAACTGTTATAAAAAAAATAAATGAAAATAAAGACCTTATTAACGAATATAAAGCAATTGAAAATATGTATCATGATGAAGAAGTTTTAATTGAATTCATTGATATGGGAGAGGAAGACTTCATACCTGAACTTGAAGAAAAACATAAAAAACTTGCACATGAAATTGATACTCTTGATGTTAAGCTTCTTCTTGATGGAAAATATGATGGAAATAATGCCATAATTACAATTCATTCAGGTGCTGGAGGAACAGAAGCATGTGACTGGGTTGATATGCTATATAGAATGTACAGCAGATGGTTTGCTGAAAAAGGATATAAAGTAAGTCAGCTTGATTTTATGCCTGGAGATTCTGTAGGAATAAAATCAATCACTCTTCTTGTTGAAGGAGTATATGCTTATGGTTATCTGAAAGCAGAAAAAGGTGTGCATAGACTTGTAAGAATTTCTCCTTTTGATGCTAATAAAAAAAGGCACACTTCTTTTGCTTCTCTTGATGTTCTTCCTGAAGTTGATGAAACCATTGAAGTAGAAATAAATCCTGGAGATTTAAGAATTGATACATATAGAGCTGGAGGAGCTGGAGGACAGCATGTTAATATGACTGATTCTGCTGTTAGAATTACACATATCCCTACAGGGATTGTTACTACATGTCAACAAGAGCGTTCTCAGCTTTTAAACAGAGAAAAAGCTATGAAAGTTCTTCAGGCAAAACTTCTTGATCTTGAAATTAAGAAAAAAGAAGAAGAAATGAAAAAAATTCAAGGAGAACAATCTGACATAGGTTGGGGAAACCAAATAAGATCATATGTATTTCAGCCTTATACTATGGTTAAAGATCATAGAACAGGATGTGAATCTGGAAATATAAAAGCAGTTATGGATGGAGATATTGATGATTTCATTAATGCTTATTTAAGATGGATAAAAAGATAGAAAAAAAATATGAAATATGCTAAAATTTAATTTAGATAATAAAAATATTGGGGGTTAAACAATCAATGGAAAGAAAAGTAAGAACTAGGGTAGCTCCATCTCCTACAGGAGATCCTCATGTTGGAACAGCATATATTGCTATGTTCAATATTGCTTTTGCACATGTTAACAATGGAGAATTCATTTTAAGAATAGAGGATACAGACCAAAACAGATATACAGAGGGATCTGAGCAAATGATATTTGACTCACTTAACTGGCTTGGACTTAACTGGGCAGAAGGTCCTGATATCGGTGGACCTGTAGGGCCATACAGACAATCTGAAAGATTTGGTATTTATGGAGACTACGCAAGACAACTTGTTGAAAAGGGTGAAGCATATTACTGTTTCTGTACTCCTGAGAGACTTGATAACTTAAGAGAAAGACAAAAAGCTATGAAAAAAGCTCCAGGATATGACGGACACTGCAGAAGCCTTACTAAAGAAGAAATTGAAGCTAAACTTGCAGCTGGAGAACCATATGTTATAAGACTTAAAATGCCTTATGAAGGTGAAACTGTTATCCATGACAGATTAAGAGGAGATATTGTTTTTGAAAACAGCAAAATAGATGATCAGGTTTTATTAAAAGCTGATGGATTCCCTACTTATCACCTTGCAAATGTTGTAGATGACCACTTAATGGGAATAACTCATGTTATCAGAGCTGAGGAATGGATTTCTTCTACTCCTAAACATATTCAACTATATAAAGCATTTGGATGGGAACAGCCTGAATTTATTCATATGCCTCTTTTAAGAAACAGTGACAGAACTAAAATTTCTAAAAGAAAAAATCCTGTTTCATTAAATTGGTATAAAGATAACGGATACTTAAAAGAAGGATTATTAAACTTCCTTGGACTTATGGCTTATTCATTTAAAGATGGAAAAGAAATTTTCAGTCTTCAAGAATTTAAAGATACATTCAATATTGATAATGTTTCTCTTGGAGGACCTGTATTTGACCTTGTAAAACTTGGATGGATAAATAATCAACATATGAGAATGAAAGATCTTAAAGAGCTTACTGATCTTGCTATACCTTTCTTCCAAGCTAAAGGATATGTAGGAGAAACTTTAACAGAACATGAAAGATATGCTCTTGAAAGAATAGTTGAAATATTAAGAGAACATGCTCATACTTTAAAAGAAATAGCTGATGAATCAGAAGTTTACTTTAAAGATGAATATACTCTTCCTGAAATAACTGAAGATATGGATAAAAAAGAAAGAAAAGGAATTGAAAGATTATATAACGGTATTCAAGATGAAACTGGTAAAAAATCTATAAAATTATTCCTTGATAAAATAGAAGCATATCCTTCTGAAGATATTCCTTTAGATGATGCTAAAAAACTTCTTACTGATACACTTGAAGAAATTGGAGAAGGACCTGGAAAAGTATATATGCCTTTAAGAGCTGTTCTTACTGGTCAACCTAAGGGTGCAGACTTATACAATCTTATTTCTATAATTGGAAAAGAAAGAACTCTTGGAAGATTAAGAAGAATGATTGCATTATATAACATTTAATTTTCAGTTTATCAGAAACTTCCCTGCTTATAAAATTTTGTATGCAGGGAGTTTTTTTATCCTGAAGTCACATCATATTCTTATGCTTATTGACAATAATAAAAGGAGAGATATTATTCATGACAGAAAGTAGAATTTTTTTTCAAAAAGCTTTTCCCTTCTGGGATAAAATAACAGAAGACGAGCAAAAAATTATCTTGGATAACAGCTCCCTTCAAAAATTTTCAGCTGGAGAAAATATCCATGATTCAACTGAATGTACAGGAATTTTAGTCATTAAATCAGGACTTGTAAGAGTATATATGCTATCTTCAGAAGGAAAAGAAATTACTCTTTATAAACTTAATCCCTATGAAGTATGTGTCCTTTCTGCTTCATGTATATTGACAAATATTAATTTTGATATTTTTATTGATGCAGAAAAAGAAAGTGAAGTATATCTTATAAATCCACATAAATATAAAGAAATAAAAGATAAAAATATTGTTGTAGAAAGATTTACAAGCAGCATAATAAATCAAAGTTTTTCTGATGCTATGTGGATTATGGAACAGATAGTCTTTATGAGTTTTGACAAAAGACTGGCAATCTTTCTTTTAGAACAATCTCTTTCATCAAAAACTGATATTTTAAACCTTACTCATGACTATATTGCTAAAAATATGGGAACTGCAAGGGAAGTTGTTTCAAGAATGCTTAAATATTTTCAAACTGAAGGAATTGTATCACTTTCAAGAGGAATTATAACTATTTCAGATAAAAGTAAACTAAAAAAATTAATCTAATTTAAAAATATTAAAATTTATTACTAAAAAATAACAGAGAGGGGATACCTCTCTGTTATCTGTTTTTTGGGAGTTTGTAAAACTTTAATTTTTAGTTTTTAGGATTATTTTTTTATTAAATCAAGAACTTCATTCTTTTGAAGAAGTCCAACTGATTTCTCTACTGGTTTACCATCTTTAAATAAAATCATAGTAGGAATAGACATAATTCTGAATTCTCCGGCTAAGTCTGACTCTTCATCAACATTTACTTTTACAATTTTAACTGATGAAACTTCGTCTGATACTTCATCAAGAATTGGTCCTAACGCTCTACAAGGTCCGCACCATGTTGCCCAGAAATCAACTAACACCGGTACATCTGATTTTAATACTTCCTTTTCAAAACTATCTTTTGTTACATGTAGAACTGCCATTTTGTTTCCTCCTTAAAATTCACTAATCATGCTTTATCTTCTTTACATGATTATTATATTATTTTTTCTAAATTTTGTATGTGACTAAGTCACATACTTACTATTTTATTATTCTATAAAAAATAGTATTTTCCTTCTTTTTTTGCAAAAGAAAAAAGACAGGAGAGCAGTCCTGTCTTTTTAGAAAGGTAAAAATTTTTCAGCATGAAAAATATTGTAGCTAGCTATTTTATTATCTATTCATCTCACTTGTGCTTCCAAATTCATGATCTTCTATTATTCCTTTAATAAGACCTGCACCTGCACAATTATTATCACCTGTAATTGTGTTTTTTATAGCACCACAGGCATTTCCGTATTTAAGTGCTTTTTCTGTATCATTAAATTTAAGAATTCCGTAAAGTACACCTGCAACATAAGCATCTCCACTTCCTATTCTGTCTATAATTTCAATGTTTTCATAAGATTTTTCAGAATAGAATTTATCCTCTTTGTTGTTATATATTATAGAAGTAAAATTATGTGATTTTGGTGAATTTACTGTTCTTTGAGTTGAAGCAAGAAGAGATATATTATGTTCTTTAGCAAAGTTTCTCATAATAGTTTCCATATCTCCTATTTGCTTAAACATCTTTCTTAATGTTTCTTCTGAAGCAAAAAGTATATCTATTGAAGGAAGAATTTCTTCTATTTCTTTTCTTGCATTCTCTTCATCTCCCCAAAGATTTCTTCTGAAGTTTACATCAAAAGAAATTAATCCTCCTTTTTCTTTAAACTTCTTTATTAAATCTTTAGTAAGTTGTTTTGAATTTTCACAAAGTCCAAGACTTATTCCACTTGTATGGAAGATTTCACACTTTTCATAAATTTCTTTATTAAGTTCTTCCACATTCATAAATTGAAATGATGAATCATGTCTATCATAAGTTACATTAGGCTTTCTTGGAGAAGCTCCATATTCATAAAAATATATAGCAAGCCTTCTATATAAAGAGTTATCATCAATTATAAAACTGCTGTCTACTCCGTTTGAGTTTATAACTCTTTTTGCATATCTTCCAAGTTCATTTTCAGGTAATTTAGTTATAAGAGTACTTTTTACTCCTAAAGAAGAAACACCTGTTGCAACATTAAACTCTGCTCCCCCTATATTTTTTTCAAGAAGGGTTCCTTGAACTAGAAGCTCATTATTAACTGGAGAAAGTCTTAGTAAAATTTCACCACTGCATGCTAATCCGAATTCTCTGTTATGAAAATCAAATATTCTTCCCACTTTGAGCCCCCTGTTATTTATTTCTTATTTCTCTTATTTTTTCTACAAAAGCTTTAGCTGTTGCTGTTATAGATTCACTTGACCCAGTTGCAAGTTTTCCTCCAGCTCCTACTGCAACAACTCCATTTTTAAACCACTCTTCCACATTTTCAAGGCTTACTCCTCCTGTAGGCATTATGTTAGCTTGTGGTAAAGGTGCTTTTACAGCTTTAACAAATGATGGCCCAAAAGCACTTCCAGGGAATAATTTAACAATATCAGCTCCATAATGCATAGCTTTCATCATTTCTGTTATTGTCATACATCCTGGCATATATGGAATTTGATATAAATTACAAACTTTTGCTGTTTCTTCATCAAATCCAGGAGAAACTATATATTCAGCTCCAGCAAGAATAGCTATTCTTGCTGTTGCTGCATCTAATACTGTTCCGGCTCCAACTATTAATTTATCAGCAGGGAATGTTTCTTTTAATGCTTTTATAACTTCTGTAGCTCCTGGAACTGTGTAAGTTACTTCTATAGCAGGAACTCCTCCTTCAATGCATGCACTTGAAATTCTTACTGCTTCTGCTATACTTTCAGCTCTTACTACTGCCACTATTCCTGTATTAATTATTCTTTCTAAAGTTTCACTTTTTTTTAACATTTTTCCTCCCAAGAAAATAAGTTTTTATTATATAAAAATATGCTCTATGTATATATTTTGTTTTTACATTATGACTTTACATTAAAATTTTAAAAACTTCAATCTCAAGTTCTTTAAAATAATTTCATATATGAAATTTATATTTTTATATAATTTTTTTGATTATTGAAAATACTACATTTTCTTCTTTTGAGGAAAAAATAATGTTTTTCATGAGTTTCATATACGAAACTCATGAAAATTATTTTTTAATTATAAATTTTATTTAATAAAAAAGTTCTGGTTCAGCTCTTCTTTTATATCTATTCTCTAAATCCTGTTTATGATATAAATATCCTTTATCATCAAAATATTTTGCTCCTGTATGGCATTTTTTTATGCAAGCACAGCATTTTATGCATATTCCTGTTATAATTTCAGGATTATTATAATCTATTGATCCCATAGGACATACCTTGGCACAAATCTTACAGTTGTCACAAAGTTTTATATTTGTTTTAGGAATTACTTTCCTTATATCAATATGATTTCCCTCTGCATCTTTAGGTTTATAGTATGTAAAAGGCTTTTCTCCATGAGTAATTTTTACAGGTATATTTTTATCAAAATTCTTATCAGTTATTTTTTTATATATTTCATTTGAAAACTTTTCCATTATTTTCATATCTTCTTTATCAGGTCTTCCTGCTGCAAGAATTTTAGAAAATGAATGTTCTCCTATAAAAGCTCCAGCTGCTATAGTTTTAAATCCATTTGTTAAAAGAATTTCAGAAAGTTCCATAAGAGCATCATTAAAATCTCTGTTTCCAAAAAGTACAACTGGCACTGCTAAAGCTCCATTTCCTTTTACAGTTTCTAAATATTTTAAAAGAACATTTGGAACTCTTCCTGCAATAACAGGTACACCAAAAATGACTATATCTTCTTTTTCAAAGCTTTTTCCTTCTTTTCTTATCTCTGGAAGAGTAAAATCAAACTCTTTTTTCAATAAAGATAGCTTTTCTGAAAGCTTTTCTGCAATAAAATTTACTGTTTTTTTAGTTGTTCCTGTTCCACTGAAATAGGCTGCATATATGTTTTTCATATTTCCTCCTGTTCTTTTTATTATAAATTAAGTTAAGAAAAAGCAGGAAAATTATTTCCTGCTTTTTCTTTTTAAATATACACATTCATGTTTTGTAGGCTTTTTATTATTAAGCTTTTGCTAATCCTTGTTCTAAGTCAGCAATAATATCTTCTACATCTTCAAGACCAACAGATAATCTTACTAATCCATCAGTAATTCCTGCTGCAAGTCTTTCTTCTCTTGTATATGGAGAGTGAGTCATTGATGCAGGGTGTTGGATAAGAGTTTCTGTATCTCCTAAACTTACTGCAAGTGCACATAATTCAACATTGTTAAGAAGTGCTTTACCTGCTTCAAATCCACCTTTAAGTTCAAATGACATGATTCCTCCATAGTTTTTCATTTGCTTTTTAGCTATTTCATGTCCTTCGTGATCTTCTAATCCTGGGTAGTAAACTTTTTCTACTTTAGGATGAGCAGCAAGCCATTTAGCAACTTTCATTGCATTAGCACAGTGTCTTTCCATTCTGATTTCAAATGTTTTCATTCCTCTTATAATATAGTAAGCTTCTTGAGGTCCAAGAACAGAACCAGTCATATCTTTTATACCAACAAGTTTAACTTGAGTTACTATTTCTTTACTTCCAACTACGAATCCTGCTAAAACATCTCCGTGTCCGTTTATATATTTAGTTGCAGAGTGAACAACAACATCTGCTCCTAATAATAATGGATTTTGGTTGTATGGAGTTGCAAATGTATTGTCAACAACAACTTTTGTATATTCGTTAGTATGAGCTATTTTAGCTATTTCTGCTATGTCAGTGATTTTTAAGTTAGGGTTTGCTGGAGTTTCTAAGTATACAACTCTTGTGTTAGGTTTCATTGCTTTTTTAACTGCTTCTAAATCTGCTGTATTTAAGAATTCAACTTCAACACCAAATTTAGTTAATCCATGGCTTAATAAAGCAAATGTACATCCATAAAGTGTTGTATCAGCAATTACATGGTCTCCTGCTTTTAATAAAGTCCATAAAGTAGATGAAATTGCTCCCATTCCTGAAGAAGTAGCTGCTGCCATTTCTCCATGTTCTAATAAAGCTATTTTTTCTTCTATAACAGCTGTTGTAGGGTTTCCTAATCTACTGTAGATATATCCTTCTTCTTCAAGGGCGAATCTTTTTCCTCCTTGTTCAGCTGAATCAAATACGAATGTTGATGTTTGATATATTGGTGTTGCTAAAGTTCCAAACGGATTTTTAGTATGTCCTCCGTGTATAGCTTTTGTTCCTATTCCTTTGTTTTTTAAATCGTGCATAATCCTTCCTCCTTCAAATATAACATCGTCTTACAATATCCACATAAAAATTCCACATTCTGTACAACAGGTCTGATTTTTTTGTATTGATATTTTAATGTACTTATTACGATTTATTATTATAAATAAAACACATTTGATTTGTTTTAAGTATATCTTATATTCTATTTATAATATTATTTTTGAATTTTGTCAAACCTAGCTGTTCCATAACAGTTGACTATATTTTCTATAATTTCTTATTTTTAAAATATTTATAATAAAAAAACAGCTATTTTTTTATATTCACTCACTGTTATAATACAGCTATTTCCATAATATTTTTTACAATTTTTAAAAAAATAAAAACCGCTTCACATTAAAGAAGCGGCTCTCTATCTTTATAGTTTAAAAATAAATTTTAAACTATTTTTATCAAAATGGCGTACCTGAGAGGAATCGAACCCCCAACACCCTGATCCGTAGTCAAGTGCTCTATCCAATTGAGCTACAGGTACATTTATAAAAAAAAAGGTAGATTATTTTCTACCTTTTAATTGTCAAACTGGCGGTGAAGGAGAGATTTGAACTCTCGGTACCGGTTTAATCGGTACTCTCCCTTAGCAGGGGAGTGCATTAGGCCACTCTGCCACTTCACCACTGGCGGAGAGTTAGAGATTCGAACTCTAAAGCCTTACGGCGCCGGTTTTCAAGACCGGTTCCTTACCAGTTAGGATAACTCTCCACTTCAATAAGTTTATCATAAGCCTTTCATTTTGTCAATATTTTATCCCATTTTTTTTATTTTTTTCTTTATTGATGGCACTTCCAGCTAATAAGCCTTTAAAATAAAAGTCCATCTTTGATAAAATCTACAAAAGAAATTTTTATATTTTTTACTATTTTTTATTATTTTGTTCCAAATATTCTATCTCCACAATCTCCAAGTCCTGGAACAATATATCCATGCTCATTAAGTCTTTCATCTATTTTAGCTGTATAAATTGATACATCTGGATGTGCCTCTTGAACTTTAGCAACACCTTCTGGAGCAGATATAAGACACATAAATGTTATGTCTTTTACTCCTCTTTCTTTTAAATAATCTATCGCATATATTGCAGATCCACCTGTTGCAAGCATAGGATCTACAAGAATAACTTTTCTATCCTGAATATCCACAGGAAGTTTACAGTAATAATAAACAGGTTGTAAAGTTTCTTCGTTTCTATATACTCCTATATGTCCTATTTTTGCTGTAGGAATAAGAGAAAGTATTCCGTCAACCATTCCAAGTCCTGCTCTTAATATAGGAACTATAGCAACTGCTTTATCCTTTAATACTCCCGCCTTTGTTTTCATTATTGGAGTTTCCACTTCAATCTCTTCTAATTCTAAATCTTTTGTTGTTTCGTAAATCATCAGCTTAGCTATCTCATTCAGATTCTCTCTAAAAGTTTTAGTATCTGTATTTTTATCTCTAAGATAAGTAAGTTTGTGCTCAATTAAAGGGTGTTTGATTTCTACAACTGCCATAATTTTTCCTCCTTGTATATTCTTATTTATAAAAAAACAGGACATTTGTCCTGTTTTCTATTTGATATTGTATTTTTTGTTGAACTTGTCAACTCTACCAGCTGTATCTAAGAACTTAGCTTTTCCAGTGTAGAATGGATGACATTTAGAACAAACAGCAACTTTTAAGTCACCTTTTGCATAAGTTGATCTTGTTTCAAATTTTTCTCCACAAGTACATTCAACTGTCACAACTTTATACTCAGGATGTATTCCTTTTTTCATTCTGTTTTCACCACCTTCGATAATTAACTTATAAATTCACAAAGCATTGTATCATATTTTCAATGTTTTTGCAACTATTTTTATATGCTTTTATTTTTATAAATAATAAAATTTTCTGAAGTTTTTATTTTAATTTAAAAAACTATTACTTATCTGTTATCTCAAAATTTACCTTAGCTGTTTCTCCTTCAGAGGACACAACTTTTATTTCATACTTTCCTTTTTTTAAATTAAACTTTTTTTCTCCATCAAAATCCTTTCCTATGTATTCTTTATTTATATACCAATAAAGTTCCTGATTTTTTAAATTTGCAATTTTTACAATAATACTTTTTTCTCCATCAAAATCTTTAGGTATAATTATTTTTAAGTTATTTGAAGGATAAATAAATTTTAAACTCTTTTCAAGAAATTTTCTATTAAAAATATTAGATACATCTAAATTCTCTTTCACAAAATAATTTATAACTTCTGTAGGATAATTCAAAATTATTTTCTCTCTTCTCTCTTGAAAACTGCTGTCTCTTGAATCTATTTCTTCTCCTTTTTTATTTATGTAAATTTTTTTATAATAAGGAGATACTCTTAAAGGAACTGCATCTTCAGGATAATATATTTCTTCCCAAGGAACATCATATTTCAATCTATATCCTGTTTCTGCATCAATTTTAATTTTTTTTAAAGAATATGGTTTTCTAAATTCTCTTTCTTTCCTAGGAAGTATTTTTAAAATATCAAACATAAGATTTCCAGCACTATAAACTCCTGTCAGATTAGGATTTCCCTCTCCTGTAAAATTTCCTGTCCATACAATAACTGTATATTCAGGTGTTACTCCTGCTGCCCAGCCATCTCTTCTTCCGTTACTTGTTCCTGTTTTCCAAGATACAGGATTTTTTTCT
Source organism: Fusobacterium perfoetens (assembly GCF_021531595.1). Taxonomy (NCBI): domain Bacteria; kingdom Fusobacteriati; phylum Fusobacteriota; class Fusobacteriia; order Fusobacteriales; family Fusobacteriaceae; genus Fusobacterium; species Fusobacterium perfoetens. Next base: position 26,740 of record NZ_JADYUD010000016.1, on the reverse strand, counting down.
TTATACAGCCTTTCCATTCCTGGTCTTTCAAGCTTTTTCATTGCTTCAAGTGTAAGATAAGATGCTCCTTCTGTTATAAAATTCTCTGTATTTTCTTTTTGACTTTCTTTGATATATTTTATATTTCTAAATTTTCCATAATTAGCAAGTCCTGCATAAAGCTTTCCCATATTTTCCATGCTGAATTCTTTTGTTCCAAGAATAAGAGAAAGTCCATATTTTGAAGGATCACTATCATTAAACCCCAGTATCTCTTTTAAAAAGTAAAAAAATCTCTCTTCTCCATACTCTTTTAAAAGATGTACAAAAGGAATATTGAGAGATTTTATAAGAGCATCTTGCATCTCTACCATTCCTCTGTATTTCTTATCTGCATTCTGAGGAGTAAAATTTGAAAAATATAAAGGTACATCTGGTATCTTTGATTGAGGAGCTGCTTTTCCATCATCTATTATTTTTGCATATAGAAAAGGTTTCAAGAGAGATCCTGTTGATCTTAAAGCTGTTATTCCATCTACTTGACCATTATTTTCAAAATCATAAAAATTCTGTGAACCTATATATACTTCTGCTTCATAATTTTTATTATTGATAATAAGCACAGCTGCATTTTTTATTCCCTGAAGTTTTAGAAATTCTGAATAATCTTCTACAATTTCTTCCACTTCTTCCTGAAGTTCGCTGTTTATTGTACTTTTTATTATTTTTTCTTCTTGGTTTTCATTTATAAGCCGTCTTACAAGATGATGTGCTATAGATTTAAAAGCATATTTTTTCTCAGGTACAGGTTCTTTTATAGATATACTGAACTGTTTTTCACTTATATATTTTTTTTCATAAAGTTTTTTTAAGAGATTATTTCTTTTTTCTATAAGCTTTTCTCTGTTTCTGTCAATACTCATAAGTCCAGGAGAATTAGGAAGAACTGCTAAAAGAGAAGCCTCTCCCCAAGTAAGCTCTTGAGGACTTTTTTGAAAATACATATATGATGCTGTTTTATATCCTACAACATTCCCTCCATAAGGGGCATTATTAAGATACATTCTTAATATTTCATCCTTTGTAAAATATCTTTCCAATTTTAATGCCTGAATCATTTCAAGATATTTATTTAAATATGTTCTTTTTTTAGGTTCAAGCATTTTAGCTGCCTGCATTGTTATTGTACTTGCTCCTGTTCTTCTGCCATCTTTAAAATTATTATAAAAAGCTCTTGTAACTGCAAAAAAATCTATTCCACTATGAGAATAAAAATTTTTATCTTCAAAGACAGTTACTGCTATTCTTAATTTTTCTGGAATCTTTTCTGAACTTTTCAAATGCCACTGTTCATTTTTATTGAGATGCACTCCTATTATACTGCCTTTATTATCAAGGACAGATACACTGTATCTGTCCTCAAAAATTTTTTCTGCACTCTTCGCATCAAAGTTTATATAAAATCCACATGTAAATATAAATATGATAACAATGACAAGTAATGCCATTTTAAATAATATTTTCATTATTTTACCTCTACTCTGAAACCTTTTAGATATGCCTGATAATTTTCATTGTACATAGCTTCTGCCTTTGTTCCTGGAAAATCAAATTTCCCCTTTGTAACAGCATTCACTTTAACAAAGAAAACAGCTCTTTTTGAATTATAGTTATCAAAATCAAAGAACCACATCACTCTGTCATCTCTTATATCCTCATATTCTACATATGTATCTTCTGTTCTTTCTTGCACCCATTTAGGATATGCTCCTCCTGTTGCTCTTATATTTTCTATTTCCCATCCTGTAGGAAGAATTTGAGTGAGTGCAACATCATTTATATACATATATTTCTCAACATCGTCAGCAGATTTTAATTTTATCTCTATCCAGAATGTATCTCCTTGTGAAAGAATTTCAGGACTTATTTTATTTCCGTTTATATCATAATAATTTCTCTCTAGTTTTATATTTTCAGAAATATTTTCTCCCTGATAATTTACAGGAACACCTTCCCAATAATAATTAATAAAAACATTTTCATCTGGTTTTATTTTTATTTGCTTAACTTCTGCAGGAATATTATATACAAATCTTTCATCTTCTGTTTTAAATTTCTCTTCTATGCCATCAATAATTATTAAACCTGAAACTCCCTTATCTTTTGTTTCTGTCATCTTCGCCAAAGTCATAAGAGAATACCCCACACTTTGTGTAGAAAGCCATTGATTGCTTTGAAGTGTTTTTAAAATTTCCTTATATAGATTTTCTTCAGGTTTTTCATAAATTGTATAATAACAATTAAGAATTACAGCTTTATCTCTAAATTCAGAACCATAACTGTATCTGTAATAATCATCATCTTCTTTCTCTGGCATAACTTTAAGTCCTTCTGCTATTTCTTCAGCAATTTTATTTTCTCCTATAAGTTTATATGCTGCTGCAAGATACCATTTACTTGTAAGATTAAGTTTATCTAAATAATTTTCATATACTAAATTCATCTGACTTATTTCAGGATTTTCACTCAATGCAAGAATGTAAAGAGCATATACTTTTTCTGTAATATTTATTTCTGAATCTCTTACCATTCTTTTAGCAAAAGACAGCCACTTATTATATATATCTTCAGGAACATAGTATCCTTTTTCTTTGGCTTCAGTCAGAAAATGTCCTGTATAATTTGTTACCCATATATCTGTATCTCCTCCTGCCCAATATGAAAAAGATCCGTCATAAAGCTGATGTCTTATAAGTTTTCCTATAGCTGCATTTACATTTCCTGTTATTTCTTTTCTGTCAAATTTATTATTGTTTGTAAGTATATCAATATAAATCTGAGGAAAAGCTGCTGAGACTGTCTGTTCACCACAACCATAAGGATACCTTATAAGCTGACTTAATCTTTGATCTGCTGCAATAATAGGGGTCTTAGAAATAGTTAAGCTTCCTTTTACACTTCCTTCTATATAATCTGAAGGCTGAGTGAAAACTATCTCTTTTTCTTTTTCTAAAATTTCTGTTTTATTTATATAAAGATATGGATTATTTGAATTAATATTTATATTTGTTTCTTCTTCATAACTATATTTATCTGACACAGCAGATATTTTTATTTTTTCACTTCCTATTTTCTGACCAACTTTTAAATGAAAATATATTGTCTCTCTGCCTTTTTTATTAAGAATAACTGTTTCTTTTTCTTCTTTTCCCATAAAACTTAAATTTATTTTTATTTTTCCAACATTATCTTCTAAGGCAAAAACAGAAACAGGAATTTCAAATTCGTCTCCTGCTTTAAGTGTACGAGGAAAAACTGCCTCTGTTACAACTGGAGCTTTTACTACAATTTCAGCATCTGCACTTCCATATTTCTTTCCAGATGTACCTATTACCATAACTTTTACTGCACCCATATAATTAGGCATTGTAAATTTTATAGTTCCCTCTCCATTTTCATCAGAAGTAAGAACTCCTTTAAACATAGCCACAGGTTTAAATCTTTGAACATTTTCAAGGCCCATCTCTTTTGCTCTTGCTAAAGTTTTAAGACTTGCTGCCTCATTTATAAAACTATCTCCTCCTGTTTTTAATATTTGATGAACCTTTCCTGTTATTCTTCCCATGATTTCAGAATAATTATCATAAAAATATACTTGCATTCCCTCTTTCTGATAAAAATATTTCCAAGGATTAGGAGTGTCAAATCCTGTTATATCAAGAAGACCTTCATCTACTACAGCGACAGTATAGTTCATTTTTTCTTTCTCTTTGTTTTTTACTTTCACTGTAAATTCTTCATTTGGTCTTATTTCCTCAGGAGTTTCTATTTCTATATTAAGTTTTGTACTTTTATCTTCTACAATAATAGGAACTGCTCCGTAAAGTCTTAATGGCCTGTCATTATCAGAGTTGCTATAGTCTTGGAATAAAGTTACTGATACATAAGCATTAGGAAACATATCTTCCGTAACTTTAAATTCATGTATATTTTTTAAATTTTCTGCATCAATCCATTTTCTGTCAATAACTTTTCCTGATTTTTCTGTTGTAATAAGTGCTTTTGCTCCTTTTGTTCCTTCAAAAGTAATTTTAGCTGTTTCACCTGCTGTATATATTTTTTTATCAGTTTCTATTTTCAATTTATCAATTTTATTATTTATAGCTGAATCCTGCCATGTACTTAAATAAAGATTTATTCCTGTACTCTGACCTGTTTCCATATCTTCAACTTCTACAAATACTTCACCTTCTCCATCTGGAGTATAATCTATAATATAAGGTTTATCTTGTGAAGTAAATTCTTTCTCATAAACAAGAACTGTATTTCTATCTGTCTTTATAGATCTTATAAAAGAATTATAGCTGTCATAATCCCACCACCAAGAATATTCATTCTTATATACTCTGTAAATAAGTTTTCTTCCTTCTGAAAGTTTTTCTCCATCTTCTGATACTGCTATAACTTCAAGATTAAGATTGTCTCCTTTTTTTATATATGTGCTTTCAGGAATTTTTATTCCTACATATGTATCAAACTTATTAAATGATACAGGAACTTTATTTATCACAGGTCTTCCTCCTGTTTCTATTACTTTTGTTGTAATTATTCCTATAAGATTTATATTTTTAGGAGCTATTTGAGAAATATTAAATTCTACCTTTCCTTCTCCTTTTTCATTAAGGATTCCTTCTTTATAATCTCTGTAATAATAACTGTAAGAAGTAGGATTTTTAAATATATAATTTTTATATTTTTCAAAATTTATATTTTTTTCTCTTACATCAATTTCTGTATTAAATTTTAAATTCTCTGCAGGAGCACCAAAAAGATATTCTGATTTTATATCAACTGTAAAAGTTTTATTTTCATTTATATCTATTTTTTCAGGAGCAGAAATTTCTGATTTTATTTTATAAGGAACTATTGTTTCTATAGAAATATCTTTTACAAATTTCTGACTTCCTATTTCTGCTTCTACTCTCCAAATTCCTGTCTCTGAATCTATATTTGTTTTAAATGAATATGTGTAGAAACCATCTTTTCCATTTTTTATAATATTATCTTCTATAAACTTTTTACCTGTTGGAGAATAAACATTTATTTTTACTGGGTGATTTTCTGGAAATTCTTCCTTGCTATTTCTTGCAATAAAAGATATGTATACTTCATCTCCAGGTCTATAAATTCCTCTGTCTGTATATATAAATGCTTTTATTCCTTCAGAAGCAAACATTCCATCAACAGCAAACCCATCATAAGAAAGCTGAGAATCACTAAACTTTAAAATTGATTTTTCTTCTCCTTTTTCAGCAAGCACATACATCATATTTTCTTTATTTTCAAAAGAGATTTCTCCTTTACTGTCTGTTTTTCCTTCATATGCTATTTGATTATTAAAAGTTATAATTTTTACATCAATGTTTTTTATAGGCTCGTTCTTTAATACATCAATAACAGTTACTGTTGTTTTTTCCTTTTCTTTTTGAGCTGTAATTCCCATATGAGAAAGAAGAATAGCTTTTCCTATTTTCCCATTATTTCTTATAAGAGCATATTTCTGCCATGAATCTGTTCCTTCAGGAAAAGTATAGTCTATTCCTTTTTCATCAAAAGAAATTTCTGCTATAAATATTCCTCTATTATCAACAAGATTTCCAAGCTCTATTTCTGTCTGCTTCCAAATATTCTTCTCTGAATTAAGTTCATAATCTTTTTCAAAAACAGTATCTCCTACTTTATAAAATTCATTTTCAACATTATAGTCAAATATATTTCCATTTCCTTTAAAAACTAATTCCTGAAGAAACTGTGTTATATTATTTTCATAAACTTTCTTTATTTTTAAATTTATTTTTTTTACATTTACTGATTTAAAAGCTATTTTTTTATTTTCTGAGGCTGGTAAAATTATTCCTTGATTTGAAAATACAATTTTAGGTTCTATTTCATTAAAAATAGCTTCTTTTACAATATTTTCTTTAAGAGAATTTCCCTTTAAACTTTTTAATTCTTTCAAAACTTCAATTTTATAACTATTTCCTGCTTTAAAATTACCATTTATTATTATTTTATTTTTGTCTGTAAGCACATTGTAAGAGACTTCAGGAGAAATATTAACATATGCATCTATATTCTCTTCCTTAATATCTTCATTAAATTCTATTTCTATTCTTGGCTTACCACTTAAATAAGTTTTAATTCCAACAAAGCTAAACTCTTTTTCTTTTTTATTTTCTGAAGATTCTTTTCCCTCTGCAGTAATTTCAGATACCTTATAATTTTTTTCTGTAATAACTTCCTTTTGCTCTGGTTCTTTACCACATCCAAGCATTATAATCATAAAAAATATATATAATATTTTCTTCATAAATATCCTCCTTCAAAAATAAAGAAATTTCATTTAAACATTTTTTAAATTCTCCTTTACTTTGGTTATACCTTACAAACTGTTTTTTATCAAATAAAAGTTATTTTACTTTTTAATAAATAATTTTAAATATTTCATTCCACCTTACTTCACTATGAAATTTTACCTCACTTTTATCATAAAAATATAAAAAAATACGAGTACTTTTTTACTGTACTCGCTCATTTTATAAATTATCTATATTATTCTATTTTTACATAATTCTAGTTTTATTTCTTAGAAACAAATATATTATCTTTTATATAAAATCTCCAAGGCTTTAATGCATATTCTTCTGCATAATCTATTCCTATCCTCACTGTTTCTACTATAGATTTTGGTGTATAGCCGTCATCTTCAAGCCAAATTTTATTACTTGTTACTAAATCTTCACCATTATCTTCTCTCGTTATTCCAAGAGCTCTAGTAAGCTTTCCTGGTCCATTTGATATATCTTTTTCTTTTTTTACTTTTCTTTCACAAGCCATAATTTCTTTATTCTCTAAAGGCTCAATTCCTCTTATAAGAACTGCCTGAGGATTTCCTTCTGAAGCAACAGTTACATTAAAACATTCATACATTCCATAAATAAGAAAAACATAAGAATGCCCTCCCTCTTTATACATTATTTCTGTTCTCTTAGTTTTTCTTCCTCCATAAGAATGACTTGCTTTATCTTCTGTTCCCATATATGCTTCTGTTTCTGTTATTCTTCCACTAAAAATACGCCCATCTTCTCTTTTTTTCACAATTATCTTTCCAAGAAGTTCCCTTCCTAATGTAACAGCATCTTTTAAATAAAATTCTCTCTGTATACGCATTTGTATCTCCTTCTTTTAGAAGAATGATTTTTTAGGTCTCTTTCCCTCTATAAAAGTTTCTTTTAAATATTTTCTTAAATCTGCTCTTAACTTTTCAAGATTTTCTTTATAATTTTCAGAATTATTTCTTGGATAAAGATCATTTACAAATCTTCCACAATTTTCTGCTCCCCAGAACTGTGCTGTATCATCATCAAGAACTTTAAATGCTTTCATATATGAATTCCATCTTTTATCATCTATTCCTGCACCATCATTTATAAATCCTCTTCCTCCACCTAAAAATCCACAGTTCATTATAGTAAATATTCCCTTTCCTTTCAAAAGGCCATTAATTCCTCCATTTGTTCCATCTTCATAAGCAAATTTTTTAGCAAAAACTCTTTCCTGATATCCTTTTACCATAGTATTTTGAGTATCATGCCAGTTTGGATAAACAAATACTATGTAATCTGCCTGACTAACTAAATTTTGTTCATAAGCTACATCTTCTTTAGGCTCTCCTGTTCCATCTTTCTGATAATAAAATTCATCCATTGAAAGAACAGGATTCCAGTTCATCTCATAAAGATCACGAAGAGTTACTTCCATTCCATTATCTTCAAAAAACTTCATTGCTGTATAAGCCATATCAAAAGTTATACTGTTATGTCTTAAATCTCCTACTACAAATAAAACTTTTTTTGAATCTGAATCTGTAAATCCTTTAGGAATATATTCTTCTACATATTTTCCAGGTACTATTGATGCTGAAGTTACAATATCAGCTTCTTTAGGATTGGTTGTTTCTGAATAGCTTAAAACAGTAATAAATGTAAAAAACAGAATTAATAATTTTTTCATAACTTTCTCCTATATTTATTTAATTTTTGTGCTCTCTGCTTTTTATTATAACTTATAAAACTTAAATTTTCAAAGTATTCTAATTTTGCCAAAAAATGAGAAAAAGCAAACTGTATTCAGTCTGCTTGGTTGGGGAGAAATTATTATCACTTTTATTATACTTTTAAGACGATGCTCTATAAAAAAAAGTTTAAAAAATTTTTTATTTTTTTAATTTTTTTGTTCAAAAAAATAAAAATCAGATACAAAAGTACCCGATTTTTATTTTTATATTTTTTTGAGAAAATTTTGAGAATTTTGAGAAATTTTTAAAAGACTTCAAGGAAGAGAAATCTTTTATTATGAATTACTTTTATTACACATTTATGACGATTCTTTATAAAAAAAAGTTTAAAAAATTTTTATTTTCTCAAATTTTTTCAAAAGCAACATTCTTATTTCTCATCAACATATAAAGTTTCATCTACAACTTCAGAATTTTTTTCTTCTCTAAATTTTCTTTTATAAACTGCATCTCCAAAACCAAGAAGAGGATAAAAGATAAATGCAAGAAATGAAAGTCCAAGTATTCCATATAAAGTTGATTTTCCAAATGCCTTAGCTACTTCTATATTTATTATTATCATAACTATAAAATTAGCAACAGGAATAAATAAAAATAAGAAATACCACCACTGTTTTCCTGCAACTTCTGTTATCAAAACATAGCCATTATAAAAAGGAATTAAAGCTTTCCAACCTTTTATTCCAGCTTTTTCAAAAATTTTCCATAATCCTGCTGATACTAATATAAATATCATTAATCCCAACATTTCATATCTCCTTAATAATTTTTTATAGAAAAAACGATGCACCTTAATGCATCGTTTTATTTTTATATTAATTTACTATTAGATAAATTTAACAAATAATGGAACTAATACTAGAGAAACTATAGTCATTAGTTTTATTAAGATGTTTAGTGCTGGTCCAGATGTATCTTTGAATGGATCTCCTACTGTATCTCCAACAACTGCAGCTTTATGTCTGTCAGAACCTTTACCGTCACCTTTGTATCCACCTTCAATTTGTTTCTTACCGTTATCCCAAGCTCCTCCAGCATTTGCCATCATGATAGCCATTAAGATACCAGTAACAAGAGAACCTGCAAGTAATCCTCCAAGAGCTTCAACTGACCATAATCCTACTACTACTGGAGCAATAATTGCTAAAAGTCCAGGAACGATCATTTGTTTTAATGAAGAGTGAGTTGAAATTTCAACACATTTTTTATAATCAGGTTTAACTTTTCTTTCCATAATTCCAGGCATTTCTCTGAACTGTCTTCTAACTTCTTCAACCATTTCCATAGCTGCTTTACCAACTGCTGTCATAGTTAATGCAGAGAATAAGAATGTTAACATTCCTCCAATAAATAATCCAACGATTACATCCGGATTAGTTACATCTATTCTTAATTCGTCAGCTGTTAAGTTATTAACTGCTTCTCTGTATGAAGCGAATAGAGAAAGAGCTGTAAGAGCTGCAGATCCAACTGCAAATCCTTTACCAACTGCTGCTGTTGAGTTTCCAACTGCATCAAGTTTATCTGTACATTCTCTAACTTCATGAGGAAGATCTGACATTTCAGCAATACCACCAGCATTGTCTGCAACTGGTCCGTAAGCATCAACTGCTACTACCATTCCTGTAGTTGCTAACATTCCAACTGCTGCTATAGCAATTCCGTATAATCCAGCTGATTTAAATGCTACTAAAATTGCACCAGAAATAACAACTATTGGAGCAACTGTTGATTCCATACCAACTGCTAATCCTTCTATAATAGCTGTTGCTGCTCCTGTAGAAGCTGCATCAGAAATTCTGTTAACTGCTGTTTTACCTGTATCTGTATAGATTCCTGTAAAGTAAGCAATTAAGATTCCTGCTACAAGTCCTGCTACGATAGCTCCAAATACACCCATTGGCATTTGTAAATATTTAATAATTCCAAATGAAGCGATTATTGTTAAGATACCAGCTATTCTTGTTCCACCTTCTAATTTAGCATGAACTTTTGTAGGATCATCAGTTTTTACTGTAACTGTTGCTATTATAGATGCAATGATACCAAAAGCTGATAAAATTACTGGAGCAACTGCATATCCTAAGATACCTGTAGACTCATATGATAAAAATCCTAAAGTAACTGCTGCTATTATTGATCCAACATAAGATTCAAAAAGGTCAGCACCCATTCCTGCAACGTCTCCAACATTGTCTCCAACATTGTCAGCTATTGTAGCTGGGTTTCTTGGGTCATCTTCAGGAATTCCTGCTTCAACTTTACCAACTAAGTCAGCACCAACATCAGCAGCTTTAGTATAAATTCCTCCACCAACTCTTGCAAAAAGAGCTATTGAAGAAGCACCCATACCAAATCCTGTGATATCAGTAAATGCAACTGCGTCTTTTCCCATTATTAACATTAATAAAGAAAGCATTAACATACCTAATCCAACAACTGAAAGTCCCATAACAGCTCCACCGGCAAATGCCACATCAAGAGCTTTTGCAAGCCCTCCTTCTTTAGCTGCTATTGAAGTTCTTCCGTTAGCTTTAGTAGCTATTCTCATTCCAATATTTCCAGCAAGAGCAGATGTTAAAGCTCCTAATACGAAAGCAATTGCTGTATTTACAGAAATGAATATTCCAAGTGCTGCTCCTACGATTATTACAAACCATATAAGAATTTTGTATTCAGCTACAAGGAATGCCATAGCTCCTTCTCTGATAGCGTCTGTTATTTCCGCTACTCTTGGAATGTTAATTTCATAACTTTCCACTTTTTTAGAATAGTAGAATGCTGCTGCTAGAGCAATGATTCCAGCTACTATTCCAAGATACATAAATTGTTCCATTTTTATTTAACCCCCTAAATTTTTTTGTTCTTTAGTATTATAGTAGTTTCTCCGTTTTATTTCAAGCATTTTCTTATTTCAATTTAAAACTTTTTGTAGTTTTTATTTTCTGTTCACTGTCAACTATTAATACATCTGCACTTAAAACTTCAGCTTCTTTAAAAACATCTTCAACATTCATATTGAAAAATGCTGTTGAATACATATCTGCATAAAAAGCTGAATCACATACTACAGCTGTAAGTTTTTTATCTTTTACTGGATAACCTGTCGCTTTATCCATTATATGATGATATTTTTCTCCCTGTATTTCTACATAAGTTTGATAATCTCCCGATATTCCAAGTGCTTTATTATTAATTTCAACTATACCTAAAAGTTTTGTTGAATCAGCAGGATTTTGAATTCCTATTTTCCAAGGAGTTCCATCTGGTTTTCCTCCAACTGTTGCAATACTTGATATTGAAGAAACAAAACCATGTTTTATTCCTTTTTCTTCTAAAATATCTCTTGCTCTTTGAACAGCATATCCTTTTAAGAAAGAACCTGTATCAATTTCTTTTACTGGCTCTTTAAGTATAAGCTTATTGTTTTCTAGAACAACTTTATCAAATCCTATTTTATTCAAAGCATCTTCAAGTTCTTTCTGTGATGGAATATTTTCCCTTCCATCTGTACTGAAGCCCCATACATCAAGAAGAGGAGAAACTGTTATATCATATTTTCCTCCACTTAAATCGTATACTTTTTTTACTTCTTTAAAAAGCATAATTCCTTCTTCATCAAGAACTGCTTCCTTTTTTTCAGAATGGTTAAGATTATAAATAATTGAACCTTTAGTTTTACTATTATATTTACTGTCAAGTTCTGCTATTTTTTCAAATGCTACATTTAAAGCATCTTCTGCTTTTTCTTTATTATCAGAAAAAACTATCATTTGAATATATGTTCCAAAAAGAAACCTTTCCTCTGTAAATTTTTTTTCTATAGGATTTGCTTCTTTATGACCACATCCTGCAATCATAAAAATTGTTATCAGCAAAAATATGATTTTTTTCATATTTCCCTGCTCCTATTTAATCTCTGTTGAATCTTCTTGAGTATAAGTAAGTTTTCCTTCTACAATTTCTTTAAATACTTTTCTTACTAGAGTGTCTTTTTTGCTTGTTTTTACTAAAAGAGGTGCTCCGCTTACTATTTCTCTGACTCTTTTTCCTGCAGCAATAGTAAGTATATATTTATTAGGTATTCTTTCTAATAGAGTATCATAAGTAATTTCGTGTTTCATAAATTCCTCCTAGCTTTCTAAGCTTTTACTTTCAATAATTTTTATTAAATGTCCACAAGAATCATCAACTGTATAGTTTACTATTGAAGTATCATACAGTTTTTCATATTCAAGTTCTTTTATAGAGTTTTTTAATCTTAACTGAATTGTAGCTTCATCATCAGTTTTTCTTCCTCTTAATCTTCTTTCAAGATCATCCATTGTAGGTGTTTTAAAGAAAATTAAGTTTGCATCTGGATACTGCTCTTTTACTTGAAGCCCTCCCTGTACATCTATTTCTAGAATAACATTTTCTCCGGCTGCCAGACGAGATTCAACTTCCGCTTTTAAAGTTCCATAATAATTTTCATGAACTTTAGCATGCTCCAAAAATTCTCCATTTCTTAATCTTTCTTCAAATTCAGGAATTGTAAGAAAATAATAATCTCTTCCGTTTACTTCTCCTTCACGAGGTTTTCTAGTAGTAGCTGAAGTTGCTAAATTGATATTTAACATCTTCCTGACAAGCCTGCAGATAGTTGATTTTCCTGCTCCACTAGGCCCTGAAACTACAAATAAGTTACCCTTTTTCATAATTTCCGTTCTCCTTTTTATTTTTAATAAAGTTTTCAATTTCCAGATAATTACTCTATATTCATTGCCTGTTCTCTTATTTTTTCAATCTCATTCTTGCATTCCACTACAAGTTTTGAAATTTCATAAGAGTTTGCTTTTACTCCTGAAGTATTAAGTTCTCTGAACATCTCCTGCAGTATGAAATCTATTTTTTTACCAACAGTATTGCTGTCTGAATCAAGTTCTATCTTAAGCTGTTTTAAATGACTTTCAAGTCTTGATACCTCTTCAGAAATATCACTTTTATCTGTAAAAAGTAGTATTTCTTTTAAAATATCTTCCTCTTTAAATTCAACTTCTCCTCTTATTGAATCAAGTCTTTTTATAAGTTTTTCTTTATAATTCTTCACAACTTCTTCTTTGTGAGTTTTTATTATTTCTACTCTGTCTTCTATAAATGCCACTCTTTCTTTAAAATATTCTCTAAGTCTTTCGCCCTCTTCTATTTTAAACTGTATAAAAGAATCTAATACTTCATCTATTTTTTCTGTTAAAACAGCTTCATATCCATCTGTATCATTTTCTTTTTTCTTTATGACATTTAAATTTCTTACAAGATAGTCCATTTTATTAGTGAACTCTCCTCCAAGACTTTCTTCCATTTTATTAAGAAGATTAAGATATGCTTTACACATATTCTCATCATATTCAAACATATCTTCATTTTCTCTTTTATCTTCAAAATCTATTTTTAAATCTATGCTTCCTCTTGTTACTTTTTCCCCTACCTGTGTTCTTATTTTATTTTCTAAAAAGTTCAATATTCCAGGAAGTTTTATTTTTAAATTAAGACTTTTATTATTTACACTTTTTATCTCGATTCCTATCTGAAAGTTTTCATCCTGATAAGATAGTTTTGAATAGCCTGTCATACTTCTCATTGAGCTAACTCCTTATTATGACAAAATAGGCGACATTTCAGCCGCCTATTTTATTTTTAATTACTGTTCCTCTTTTACTTCTGTAGGAACTACATTTCTGTAATCAACATAACCTGTTCCTGCAGGAATTTTCTTACCGATGATTACATTTTCTTTCAGACCTTCTAAGTAGTCTTCTTTACCTTCTATAGCTGCATTTGAAAGAACTTTTGTTGTTTCTTGGAATGAAGCAGCAGATATGAAGCTTTCTGTATTAACAGCAGCTTTTGTAATACCTTGGATTACTGGTTCGTATTCAACAAGTTTTTTACCTTTTGCTTTTAATTCTTCATTTTCAAGATCAACTAATCTCTTTTCAACAACTTCATCTTCAAGTAATAGTGATGAACCAGAATTTGTAATTCTTACTTTCTTGAACATCTGTTTAACGATAATCTCAATATGTTTATCGTTAACAGTAACTCCTTGATCTCTATATACTTGTTGTACTGATTCAAGGATGAACTGCTCAGCTGCTACAAGTCCTTTGATATTTAACACATCAAATGGAGAAATTGCTCCTTCTGTGATTTTATCTCCAGATTTAATAAGCATTCCATCTGTTACCACTAAGTGATCTCCTACAGATACAAGATATTCTCTGAATAAATCAGGATCTTTCTCATTTCTGATAATGATTACTCTCATACCTTTTCTCTTCTTAGCAGTTATTTCAACTTTACCGTCTATTTCTGTAAGAAGTGCTTTTCCTTTAGGATTTCTTGCTTCAAATAATTCCTGAATTCTAGGAAGACCTCCTGTGATGTCTTTTGTTCCTTCTCCTTCTTTTATAAGTTTTGCAAGAATTTGTCCTTTAGTTACTTTATCTCCCTCTTTAACCATTAAGTATGCTCCAAATGGAATTGGATAGCTTGCTTTTGGATTATGATCTTTATCGTAAACGATAAGTCTTGGGTTAGCATCTCCTGATTCAACAGGTTTTACTGCAAGATATTCTGTAACATCATATTTTTCATCATAGTTTGCTTTTATGTAAATTTCTTTAAATGCAACTGTTCCATCTTGGTCACATATAATTGGCACATGATATGGGTCAATATCTGCAAGAACATCTCCTGCTTGTACTGTATCTCCTTCTTTTACTCTTAAAATAGCTCCTGAAGGAATTTCATGGTCATAGTTTCCAATAGAAATTTTAGCTGACTGACTTACTACTATTTCATCATTAGTTTCTTCATTTACAAGAATTTTTACATCTTTAAATTTAAGTTTACCACTTACTTCTGCTTTTTTAGTTGTTGCAGAAGCTGTTGCCATGGCAACTCCTCCAGTATGGAATGTTCTCATTGTAAGCTGAGTACCTGGTTCTCCAATTGATTGAGCTGCAATAACTCCAACTGCTTCTCCAAGAAGTACTTCTTTATGATTTGAAAGATCCATACCATAACATTTCTTACATACTCCTTTTTCAAGAGCACATGTAAGAGGTGTTCTAATTTTTACTTTTTTGATTCCTAATTCTTCTATTCTCTTAATAAGAGCTTTACCTATCATAGTATTTCTAGGAGCAATTACTTCTCCATCTACTATTAAATCTTCTGCTAAAACTCTTCCATTAATTCTTTCTGCTAATGTTTCAATTACATTTCCATCAGATACAAGTTCTGCAACTTCAATTCCTTCATGAGTTCCACAGTCTTCTGCATTAACTATAACTTCATGAGATATATCAACAAGTCTTCTTGTTAAATATCCTGAATCGGCAGTTCTTAGAGCTGTATCTGCTAGTCCTTTTCTAGCTCCGTGTGATGACATAAAGAACTCTAATACTGTTAGACCTTCACGGAAGTTAGCTTTAATAGGTACTTCAATGATTCTACCTCTTGTATCGGCCATATTTCCCCTCATGGCTGCAAGCTGTCTCATCTGTTGAATAGATCCTCTGGCTCCAGAGTTCGCCATCATGTAAACTGGGTTGAATTCATCAAGTCCATTCATCATTGCATCTGTAACAGCTGCTGTAGCCTGAGACCATACAGCAATTGTTCTTCTGTATCTTTCTTCGTTAATAATATGTCCTGCTTTATATTCTTGTTCAATTCTTGCAACTTCTTTATCTGCATTTTCAAGAATTTCTTTTTTACTTGCAGGAATTTCAAGGTCTTCTATACCAACTGATACTCCAGCAAATGTAGAATAGTGGTATCCGAAGTTTTTAAGTTTATCTATTATTTCAGCTGCTTTTACGAAACCATATCTTTCATATAATTCACCTATTAATTTCTTAAGAGGTCCTTTACCATAAGTCATATGATAATCTCTGATTTCTTCTGGAAGAAGTTCTGCAAATAAAATTCTTCCAGGAGTAGTAGTTACTGTTTCATCTTTTATTCTTACTTTTATAATACTGTGAGTGTCTACTACACCATTTTGATAAGCAGTTAAAACTTGTTCTTTATTAGAGAATAATTTTCCTTCTCCTTTGCATCCAGGTCTGTCTTTAGTCATATAGAAACATCCCATAACCATGTCTTGTCCTGGAATAGCTATTGGCTGACCATTAGCTGGAGAAATAATATTATTTGGAGCAAGCATTAAAAGTTTTGCTTCCATTATAGCTTCTGGTGATAATACTAAGTGAACAGCCATTTGGTCTCCGTCAAAGTCGGCATTAAATGCAGAACATACTAACGGATGAAGTCTTATAGCTTTTCCTTCAATTAACACTGGTTCAAAAGCTTGAATTGATAATCTGTGAAGAGTCGGAGCTCTGTTAAGTAATACAGGGTGATCTTTGATTACATCTTCAATTACATCCCATACTTTGTCATCTGCTTCTTCAACTAATTTTTTAGCTGTTTTTATATTTGTAGCAAGTTCTCTTTTTACAAGTTCTCTCATAATGAAAGGTTTGTAAAGTTCAAGAGCCATTTTCTTAGGAATTCCGCATTGGTTCATTTTTAATGAAGGTCCAACAACGATAACTGATCTGGCTGAATAGTCAACCCTTTTACCTAGAAGGTTTTGTCTGAATCTTCCTTGTTTTCCTTTTAACATATCAGAAAGAGATTTTAATTCTCTGTTATTTTGAGCAACAACAGGTTTTCCTCTTCTTCCATTGTCTATTAAGGCATCAACAGCTTCCTGAAGCATTCTTTTTTCGTTTTTAACAACAATTTCAGGAGCTTTTATTTCTAATAATTTTTTAAGTCTATTATTTCTGTTAATTACTCTTCTGTAAAGATCATTTAAGTCAGAAGTAGCAAATCTTCCTCCATCAAGCTGAACCATTGGTCTTAAATCAGCAGGAATAACAGGAACATTTTTAAGAATCATCCAGCTTGGTTGGTTATTAGATTCCATAAAGTCTCTTACTATTTTTAATCTCTTAGCTACTTTCTTTCTTTTTTGGCTAGAATTTACATCATCAAGTTCTTTTTCTAATTCTTCTCTTAATACTGGAAGATTTAAATCTTCTAAAAGTTTTAAGATAGCTTCTGCTCCCATTTTTGCATCAAATGCATTTCCATACATTTGTTTGAAAAGTTTATATTCTTTTTCGTTTAATATTTTACCTACAGGAAGAGTTTCTTCACTACTTTCTATAACAATATATCTTGCAAAATATAAGATTGATTCAAGTTCTTTTGGAGAAATTCCAAGAACTAATGCCATCTTATTAGGTGTTCCTTTAGAATACCATATATGAGATACAGGGGCAGCTAAAGCTATATGCCCCATTCTTTCTCTTCTTACTTTAGATTTAGTTACTTCAACACCACATTTTTCACAAACTAAACCTTTATATCTCATTCTTTTATATTTTCCACACGCACATTCCCAGTCCTTGCTTGGTCCGAATATTCTTTCACAGAATAATCCATCCATTTCAGGATTTAATGTTCTGTAGTTAATTGTTTCTGGTTTTGTAACTTCTCCATGTGACCATTCGTAAATTTTTTCAGGAGAAGCAAGTTTTATTCTTATTTTTTCAAAACTTTTTATTCCCATATTAAATGTAAAGCCTCCTTAATCGAGATAAAGTTTTTACACTTTATAATATTAAATAAATACACTTATAGTGACGCTAATTATTCTTTTTCAGTTAATGATGCTAAAGAGAATTCTGTTATAGCTTCCTCTTTATTTATATCTTCATCAACATTGATTAAGTTTCCTTCTTTGTCAAATAACTCAACATCTAGTGCGATTGCTTGGAATTCTTTTAATAAAACTTTGAAAGATTCTGGAAGATCTGCTTCAGGCATATCTTCTCCTTTTACTATTGCTTCATAAGTTTTAGTTCTTCCATTAATATCATCTGATTTAACAGTAAGCATTTCTTGAAGAATATTTGATGCTCCGTATGCTTCAAGAGCCCAAACTTCCATTTCTCCAAGTCTTTGTCCTCCAAATTGAGCTTTTCCTCCTAGAGGTTGTTGAGTAACTAATGAATAAGGTCCTATTGCTCTTGCGTGCATTTTATCTTCTACAAGGTGGTGAAGTTTTAACATATACATGATTCCTACAGTAACAGGGTTATCAAATTTTTCTCCTGTTCTTCCATCATATAATGTAACTTTACCACTTCTTGGATATCCTGACTTCTCTAAGAAATCTTTAACTTCATCTTCTGATGCCCCGTCAAATACAGGTGTTGCTATATATCTTTCATCTTTGTTAGGGATCTTTTGAAGAGCAAGTCCTAAGTGAACTTCAAGTACCTGTCCGATATTCATACGAGAAGGCACTCCAAGTGGGTTAAGAACAACATCTAGATGTGTTCCATCTGCTAAGAATGGCATATCTTCAGCTGGTAAAACTCTAGAAACAACCCCTTTGTTTCCATGACGACCAGACATTTTATCTCCAACTGTTATCTTTCTTTTTTCAGCCACAAATACTCTTATTGCTTTATTTACACCAGCTTTTAAATCGTCTCCATTTTCTCTTGAAAGTTCAAGAACTTCAACTACTGTTCCTTTTGATCCGTGAGGCATTCTAAGTGATGTATCTCTTACATCTCTTGCTTTTTCTCCGAATATTGCTCTTAATAATTTTTCTTCTGCAGGAGGTTCTGTTTCTCCTTTAGGTGCAGTTTTACCAACAAGAATATCTCCTGCTTCAACTTCTGCTCCTACAACTATTATACCATTTGCATCAAGATTTCTTACAGCTTCTTCTGATACATTTGGTATTTCTCTTGTTATTTCTTCGTCTCCAAGTTTAGTATTTCTTGCTTCTATTTCATATTCTTCTATATGTATAGATGTAAATACATCATCTTTTCTTAATCTGTCAGATATTAAGATTGCGTCTTCGTAGTTATATCCTTCCCAAGGCATGAATGCCATAAGAATATTTCTTCCAAGTGCAAGATCTCCACCTTTTGTAGCAGGTCCATCAGCTATTACATCACCTTTTTTAACTCTTTCACCAACATCTGCGATTGGTTTTTGATGTAAACACATTGCTTGGTTTGAACGCTCATGGTTAAGAAGTCTGTATGTATACTCTTTTCCAGTTCCATCTTCTTCTATTTTTATCTTGCTTGCATCTACATAAGTTACTACTCCATCAACACTTGAAATTACAACTGCCCCAGAGTCAACTGCAACTTTTCTTTCAAGACCTGTTCCTACATAAGGAGCTTCTGTTCTAAGTAATGGTACAGCCTGTCTCTGCATGTTAGATCCCATAAGTGCACGGTTGGCGTCATCGTGCTCTAAGAATGGAATTAATCCTGCTGATACAGATACAACCTGTTTAGGAGATACATCTAAATAGTCAACTTTTTCTCCAGGAATTTGAACGATTTCATGTCCAAATCTACATGTAACCTCTCCTAAAAGCTCTCCATTTTCACCTATTTTAGTATCGGCCTGAGCTATAAATAATCCATCTTCTTCATCAGAAGCTAAGTAATCTATTCTGTCAAAGTTTACTTTTCCATTTTCTATTTTAATATATGGAGTTTCTATAAATCCATATTTATTTACTTTTGCATAAGTAGCAAGTGATCCAATAAGACCTATGTTTGGTCCTTCTGGAGTTTCTATAGGACAAACTCTTCCATAGTGAGAGTCATGTACGTCTCTTACTTCGAATCCCGCTCTTTCTCTTGAAAGTCCTCCAGGTCCAAGTGCTGATATTCTTCTTTTATGAGTAAGTTCAGCTAGTGGGTTTGATTGGTCCATGAACTGTGATAACTGTCCAGAACCAAAGAAATCAAGGATAAGAGCATTTAATGGTCTTGTATTTAATAAAGACTGAGATGATAATGTTTCAGAATCTTGAATTGTCATCTTTTCTTTTACCATTTTACCCATTTTTGCAAGACCTGTTCTGATTTGCATTAAAAGAAGTTCTCCTACTCCTCTTATTCTTCTGTTACATAAGTTATCTATATCATCTGTATGTCCCTCTCCATTATAAAGGTCCATAATAATTTCCATAGTTCTTACAATATCATCTTTTGTTAAAAGAATTTGTGTTTCAGGAATATCAAGTCCTAATCTCTTATTTAATTTATATCTTCCAACAGGCTCAAGATCGTATCTTTGAGGATTGAAGAACATTTGTTTTATAAGAGATTTAGCTGAATCTATTGTTACTAAGTCTCCTGGTCTTAATTTCTTAAATACCTCTGTAACTGCTTCTTCTTTAGTTTCAGTTGAATCATTTAAAATAGTATTTGCCAGAATTTTTTCTTCAGGTTTAACTTCCCAGTAAGTAATGCTCATTATTCTCTTATCTATAATTTTGCTGATAAGTTCTTCACTTATTACTGTTGAAGCCTCTCCTATAAATTCTCCATTTTCTTCGTCAATTATATCTTCTTTAAGGAAGCTTCCTTCCATTTTAACTTTTAATTCATCAAGTAAATCTTGTTTGTTTGCATATTTTTCATAGAATGTTGATAAATCTAATTCTTTTATTTCTAAAAACTCATTCATGATATCTTCGTTTGTATCAAAGAAATCAATAGCTTTTAAGAATACTGTAGCTAATACTTTTTTCTTTCTGTCGATTTTAACATTTAAAAAGTCATTTTTATCTGTTTCAAATTCAAGCCAAGTTCCTTTATATGGAATAATTTTCCCAACAAAAAGGTCTTTACCTATTTGAAGATTTACTTCTTTATCAAAAGATACTCCTGGTGATCTATGTAACTGTGATACAACAACTCTTTCCGCACCATTTATAATAAATGTTCCTCTTGGAGTCATTAAAGGAAGTTCTCCAAAATATACTAAGCTTTCCTGAATTTCATTTCCGCTTTTTTTATTTGTTAATCTCAATCTCACTTTTAATGAAGCAGAGTATGTTTTTCCTCTTTTCTTGCATTCTAACTCATCATTTAAAGGTTTTTCAGCTTCATGAAGTTCATAAGCTATATATTCCAGTTTAATGTCTCCATTAGAAGACTCTATTGGAAATATTTCTCTAAATGCAGATTCTAATCCTTTATCTTCTCTTGACAATGGATTCTTGTTTGCTTGAATAAAATCTTCGTAAGAATTCAATTGAAATTCAAGGAAATGAGGCATTTCTCCTCTTTCTTTTATTTTTCCAAAATTTAATCTTTCAACGAGTTTCCCCATTTACTCACACCCCTTCAATTTTTATTGTCAATACTTAACCTATTGAAAACAACATACAGTTATAATTATATTATTTTCAACAGATTAAGTATTAACTAAGTAAAAAATTAGATATAAAAACTCAATACTCTATAACATGATTAAAATAGGCACTCATTTTTGAGTGCCTATTGCTTTGTTTATTCAGTACAATTTATTGTATTAGAAATAAAACTATTTAACTTCTACTGTAGCTCCAGCAGCTTCTAATTTAGCTTTAATTTCAGCAGCTTCTTCTTTAGAAGCTCCTTCTTTAATAACTCCACCGTTGTCAGCTAAGTCTTTAGCTTCTTTTAATCCTAATCCAGTTATTCCTCTGATTTCTTTAATAACTCCGATTTTTTTGTCTCCAGCGTTTGTTAATACAACATCAAATTCAGTTTTTTCTTCAACTTCAGCTGCAACTGGTCCTGCTGCTACTGCAACTGGAGCTGCTGCTGTTACTCCGAAGTGCTCTTCTAAAGCTGATACTAATTCTCTTAATTCTAAAACTGACATAGCTTCTAAGTCAGCGATAAATTGTTCTTTATTGAATGCCATTTATAATTTCCTCCTATAATTTCGATAATTTGATTTTTACTTTAATTTTTTAATTATTCAGCTGCTGCTTCTTTTTTGTCAGCTACTGCTACTAAACCGTAAGCAAGTTTTCTTACTGGTCCTAACATTCCGTTTAACACCATAGATAGTAATTGTTCTCTTGATGGTAAGCTTGCTAGTGCAACAACTTCTGCTTCACTAACTCTTTTTCCTGATAAATATCCACCTTTAATGTTGAATATTTTTGCTTTTGCATTAGCTTTAGAAACTTCATTCATAACTTTAGCTGGTGCTACAACATCATCATATCCGAATGCGAATGCTGTTGTCCCCTCTAGTATATCGTCAAATGAATCTTCAACTCCTGCTTCTTTAAGTGCTATTTTGAATAATCTATTTTTAGCAACTAGGTATTCTCCACCAGATTCTCTTAAAGATTTTCTTAATTTAGTTTCATCTTTAACATTGATTCCTTGATAGTCAACTAAAACGATAGATTGAGCTCTTTTAATTCTGTCTGCTAATTCAGCTACTGCTTGAACTTTTGCTTGATTTGCCATTTTACGATTTCACCTCCTCTTTTATTTAAAATTAACCTCCGCACCATTTTTGAAGTGGAACGGAGGTCATAAACTCTTCTGAGGTTACTGAACTTCTGTCCAACCTCGGTAGGATTTATGGCTTTCGCCACCCACTGTCTTTAGTTTGGATCTATATTAATTTGCTTATCCAACTTTGTTAACTTAATTATGCACCAATTTCTTTAGCAACTAATAATGGATCAATTTTTACTCCTGGTCCCATTGTTAATGAAACTGCTACAGTTCTTAAGTATTGTCCTTTTGCATCTGCAGGTTTTAATCTGATGATTTCTCCCATGAATGCTTTAAAGTTTTCGTAAACTTTTTCGTCATCAAAATCAGCTTTACCGATTGGTACATGAATTGATCCTAATTTGTCTACTCTGAATGCTAATTTACCTTTTTTGAATTCAGATACAGCTGCTGCAATATTTGGAGTAACTGTTCCTGATTTAGGGTTAGGCATTAAACCTTTAGTTCCTAATATTTTTCCTAGTCTTCCTAGTTTAGGCATCATATCTGGAGTAGCGATTACGATATCAAAATCTAACCAACCTTGTTGGATTTTTTCAATATATTCTTCAGCTCCAGCATAATCTGCTCCAGCTTCTAAAGCTTTGTTTATGTTTTCACCTTGAGTGATTGCTAATATTTTAACAGTTTTTCCAGTTCCGTGTGGTAAAACAACTGTCCCTCTGATTTGTTGGCTTGCATGTCTTGGGTCTACTCCAAGTCTTAATGCCACTTCTATTGTTTCTAAGAACTTAGCTGTTCTTGTTTTTTTAATTAATTCTAAAGCTTCTTTAACTTCATATAATTTAGTTGTATCTACTAACTTAGCTACTTCTAAGTATTTTTTTCCTCTGTGTTTTGCCATTTTAAAAATTTCCTCCTTTTGTGGTCACTGGATTTCTCCTACCACTTAATATATCCAACAAAGATTGGATCTGTAATTAGTCTTCTATTTTGATTCCCATAGATCTTGCAGATCCTGCTATTATAGACATTGCAGCTTCTAATGATCCAGCATTTAAGTCTGGCATTTTTGTTTCAGCAATTTCTTTTAATTTTTCTTTAGTGATAGTTCCTGCAACTTGTTTTTTAGAGTTTCCAGCTCCAGATTGAACTCCAGCAGCTTTCTTTAATAAATCTGATGCAGGTGGAGTTTTCATTATAAATGTGAATGATCTGTCATTGTATACAGAAATTTCAACTGGAATAATCCATCCTGATTTATCTTGAGTTTTTGCATTGAATGCTTTACAGAACTCCATGATGTTAACACCGTGTTGTCCAAGAGCTGGTCCAACTGGTGGTGCAGGGTTAGCTTTTCCTGCTGGTAATTGTAATTTAATTATTTTAATAACTTCTTTTGCCATTTTTTAAATTTCCTCCTTATGTGGTACTAGTGATTTATCTCCCACTGATTAGTTCAAATGACTAATCCTTTTCAACACCAGTAATGTTTACTTCTACAGGAGTCATTCTTCCGAACATCTCCACCATTACTTTTACTTTTCTATTTTCTAAATTAATTTCAGCAACTTTTCCCTGTTGACCTGCAAATCCACCTTCAAGTAGAGTTACATAATCTCCCTCAGCAAAATCTACTGCTATTAATTCTGCATCTTCACTTTCACTGTTTTCAACGCTGTATCCGATAACTTTGAAGATGTTTTTTACTTCTTCTTCTTCCATAGGAATTGGATCTGATCCTACACCTACGAAACCTGTTACTCCGTTTGTATTTCTTACTACATACCAAGCATCAGAGTCTACGCTATAATTGATTCCATCTTCACTTTCTTCTCTCGTAGCATACATTTCCAACATTACGTATCCAGGGAATAACTTTCTGCTTATTGTTTTTTTCTTTCCTCTTCTAAGTTCAACTGACTGTTCTTCTGGTACTAATACTTTGGTAACTATGGTATTCATACCCAGAGCTTCTAATTTTTGCTCTAAGTCAGTTTTCACTTTCTTTTCATACCCTGAATATGTATGTATCATAAACCATTTTTTTTCTAAAACTGTTTTCATTATTATTGTCCTCCGAATAGAGATACAAGTATCTTTAAAAGTCTTAAAGCAACTATATCAAAAACCCCTAAATATATGCTCAATGCAACACTCATCACAACAACCCATACAGTAGCATGAACTACTTGTTTCTTTCTAGGCCACTCTACTTTTGAGTATTCCATTTTTACATCTTTAAACAATTTCATAGTTTAATCCACCTTTTTATTAGTATCCATAAAAAATGGCAGGTCAAGAGGGACTCGAACCCCCAACCCTCGGTTTTGGAGACCGATGCTCTACCAATTGAGCCATTGACCTGCATGTTGATAACTATTTCCTAAATACTAAAATTATTTTTTAGTTTCTTTGTGTAAAGTAACTTTTTTATCCCACTTACAGTATTTATTCACTTCTAATCTTTCTGTAGTGTTTTTCTTGTTTTTTGAAGTACTATAATTTCTTCTTTTACATTCTGTACATTCTAATTGAATATTTACTCTCATCGTACACCTCCATTTACCTTTCGGATATTCTGTAATCCTCCCATATAATAACAATATATGGTAATAGAGTTTTCTTGATTTAGGTTTATTAAGACATAGAAGATTATACCTTCTTCTCTCAATTCTGTCAAGTAATTTTTTAAAATATTTTTAATTTTTTTTCTTCATTTTCAATGGCTCAAAAAATTTAGATTATTATAAAACAAAATTCAAAAGAAAAAAACGGAAAAGAAAAATAACTTTCTATTTCCGTTCTTAAAATGCTTTTTTATTATATTATTTTTTCATATATATTAATGTAAGATTTTATAAATTAATTTTAACAGAAAAATGTATATAATAGATTAGCTGCTATTCCTGCTGCTATTCCACCAATCGTATGACTGAATATTGCCTTTCCTGTAAGCTCTCTGTAATTCAAGCTATCCATCATAGCCACATGAGTACTTAAATATCCGCTCCAACACATTCCCATAGCTGTAAATACTGTGATTTCTCTTGGCCCTATAACTCCTTCTTTTATAAATTGAGGAACAAGTCCTATAGCTGCTCCAACTGCTCCAAGAGCTGTTATTGGAAATGCTATTGCCTGCGGACTTGAAAATCCAAATAATGGCTTCAGTATAAATGTAAGTTTTGATCCTATTACAGGAAGTATACCTATACCTTCATAAGCTGCCCCTGTATATCCTCCTTCAGGCATTCCATTTGTCAGCATAAGAACAGTAGTACATATTATTATTACTCCTGGAATAATAGCCATTCCCATTCCTACTCCTACTTTTCCTCCTTCAAGCATAGCTTCAAGGAATCTTTCAAAAACAGATCCTCTTCTTATTTCTCTTGTTTCAAGAACAAATTTATCTGTAACTTCTTGATTGTCAAGTTCACCACAAGATGCAAAATATTTCTTGCTATAGTGAATCATAAGATTAACACTTACTATACTTCCTACAACAGCTCCTAAATTTCCAAGAAGTACAGGTTTAAATAAACTCTCTTTCATAATTCCACCTTGTGCAACCATAAAAGCAGATACAATAAATCCCATTCCAAATGATGTTCCTAGGTTAGTAAGAGCAGTAAACTGATAATTTTTAAAATATTTTCTAAATTCTTTATTTGCAGCAAGACTAAGTACTGCTGGATTATCGGAAATATATGTTGTAACAACTGCTAAAGCTGAAGCTCCCGGCAGTCTGTATAAGGGGTATATAACAAAATATAATAATTTATTTATTAATGATATGACTCCAAATTCTGACAAAATTTCAGATAAAGCTCCTGCTAAAACTGCAACACCCATTATGAAAAATACTGTGTTAAGCAACAAATCATGTGCAGTTCCCATTATTGTATTTATCATATTAACTGGTCCCATTATATGAGCTACTGAGACACAAGACCCGATAAGAACAATAAGGCATACAAAAGCTTCAAGACTGACTGCTTTCTTTTTCAACTTCTCCATTGATTTCTCCTTATTATATAAATTTTTATAATCTTTCATCTGAAATAATAATTCTTTACTATAATGATGAATGACATTTTAGTATAACATCTGACATATATAATGTCAATTTTATTTGATTTTACAATAAATAAAAAAAGACAGTTTTTAAACTGCCTCATAAAAATTTTTTCCAAAAAATAAAAAATGGCGCTTCTTGTTGGACTTGAACCAACGACAACACGATTAACAGTCGTGTGCTCTA